>JAQYVK010000092.1 GCA_030145585.1 Desulfatiglandales bacterium
TCTCGGTCCATTTGCCGTTACCGCGTTCACCCATACGCTTCATGGGATGCTTTATTCGGTCGGGATGATAGAGGAGTTCATCATAGGTTATGCCCTTTATGCACAACCTGCCCCTGTTCTGAGGGTGGTCCGGATCACCCGCGATCTTCGTTACTCTTCCATTATCCCTTTGAACCATGACGCCACAACCGGACATACAGCCTTCACAAACTGTTCTGATGATTTCTTTTCCCATTTCTCACCTTCCGCCAAATAACTTCAATGAAATATTTTGTTTCCGATTTTTTTAACAAAACTGCATTTGAAATGACCTTATCCTCTTCCTTTCGGTGTGCTCACCAATAGGAACTATTTGATATTATGCATGATTTCAAGTGTTAAACATGTTTGCGCCCGTAAATTCCTATGAAGAACCATTTTTTTTTGCTTGTCTTGTTAATTTCTAACATAGGATCATTTGTTATACAATAGTTACTCGCTCGTCATTTAGGTTGACAGAAAATATCGGATTAATATATATTTGAAATTCACTGAATTTAGACATACTTCCTCCACAATACTTCCTAATCTTTCTATTTCCATATTTGAGAACAGAAATGGCGAAATCAATCCAACAGGCGCTCAGGGCGATGGAAGTTGTTGTCGGCGATAACCATGTCCTTTCAGATCCGGGGACCTTGGAAAAGTATTCCCTAAACATGCTGACGGTTGAAAACATTGCTCCCGCCGGTGTGGTTAAACCCGACTCTGTCGAAGAAGTACAGGACATTTTGAAAATTGCCAATCAATACAAGGTGGGCATTTGGCCGATAAGCACCGGCCAAAATCATGGTTACGGGATGGCATGCGCCGCCAAGCCCGGAAACATAATCCTTGATTTTGCGAGGATGAACCGGATTTTGGAGGTCAACCCGGATCTTGCCTACGCCCTCGTGGAGCCTGGTGTCACCTATATTCAGCTATATAAGTATCTCCAGAAAAACAAAATCCCTCTCTGGATTGACTGCCCCAGCGGTAGTCCCGAATCTTCCCTTGTGGGAAATACCACGGAAAGAGGCGTCGGGTACACGCCCATGGCGGAACATTTCCTTTTCAGCTGCGGTATGGAAGTGGTTCTGGCAGACGGCAAAATATTACGAACCGGAACCGGGCCGCTGCCGGGGACAAAGACCTGGCAAATATTCAAGTGGGGATTCGGGCCATATCTCGACGGTATGTTTACCGCTTCCAACTTCGGTATCGTGACAAAACTCGGCTTGTGGCTGATGCCGGAGCCGCCGGCCTATGAACCTATGGGAATCGTTTTCAATAATCCTGATGATATTGACCGGATTATTGAAATTTTAAGACCCCTGAAAATCAACAACGTTATCCAAAACGGCGCTGCGGTGACTCACGTGAGGAAGTCGCTGGGACACGCGGCTGTCTGGGGGGGGAGTAAGGAAATCCTGCCCAAGGTGGGGCGAAGATTCGATTATACACCCGAGGTGCTGAAAGAATTAAAGGATACCTACAACCTCGGTAACTGGAATAGTTCTTTTGCTTTATACGGCCTTCCCGAGATAATCCAAATCCATAAAAAAATCATCAAAGATGCCTTTTCTTCCATGTCGAACTACCGGTTTGTCGACTCTTCAGAAATGTCGGACAGCCCTTACTGGCAGGCAAGAGAGAAAATCATGCGTGGTGAACCTTTGAGCGAATTTGATATGTCCGATTGGGTCGGGCAGGCAGGATCCCTGTGGATATCACCAGTCGCACCGGTTCAGCATGAACACGTCACGACCCAGATCGAAATTGCCAAGGACACATGTGCAAAACACGGCTTTAAGTATTCCGCAGAGCTGATAGTGGGGAGCGGCCGCGACCTTCATCACATTATTTGGCTCATGTTTGACCGCTCAGACATGGATGAAAGACAAAGAGCCCATCAATGTGTCGGTGAGATGATTGATCGATATTGTGAAGTGGGCTATTTGCCCTATCGAACCAATGTTGCCTTTTCGGACCACATCATGAAGAAACTGGGCCTATTCCGCGAAATCTGTCATGACCTCAAACGGCTTTTTGATCCGAATGGCATCCTCTCACCGGGCAAGT
The DNA here is from genome assembly GCA_030145585.1 of Desulfatiglandales bacterium. GTDB lineage: Bacteria > Desulfobacterota > DSM-4660 > Desulfatiglandales > HGW-15 > JAQYVK01. The sequence continues at coordinate 2,101 of JAQYVK010000092.1, forward strand.
CGGGAATTGACCTGCACGACTGAATGCCCCGAGCAGGGCGTGATCCTCTTCTAATTGATCGATAAACGGCAGGCATCCTATCACCTAAGCAAAATGTGGTCATTGTGAACAATGGTTTGTATGCCATCAAGCGTAAGTCGCTTCCAATTGAGCCAACCTCAATGGGGTTCCTGCTTTTGTTTGCGGTTTGTGGGTGACTCCTAACCGGTTGGACCAATTTCCCCCGGGTCGAATAGGATTTCAAGGCATTTAAAAGCAGCTTAGTCAGAAGAAAGGGTGTCTGAAATGTTCTTCCTTCAGGCATGGTGTCAATGGGTAATTTATAAAACACAAACCATCATAAGAGAAAGAAGGGAGGAGAATTATGTTAAGTAAAATCCGTATCTTTTTAACCGTGTTTTTGGTTCTGGCTTCTATTTCAGTTATGCTCGGCGGCAACGCCGTAGCTGCCTCGAAGCCGATTGACGTCACCTTTTCTCTGGACTTTATCACACTCGGGCGACACGCCCCATGGTATGTGGCCCTTGGTAAAGGTTACTACGAAGAAGAGGGCCTGAATGTTAAAATTGTTCCCGGAAAGGGTACCGCTCAGGTGATTCAGGCCATAGAGTCGGGCATCGCCGATATCGGTTTCATAGATGTTCCCAGCCTGGTCATCAGTCGTGCCGCCGGTTCTACTATCAAGATGGTGGCGGTCAACTACCAAAAAGCCCCATACACCGTTTTCTCCCTCGACCCGGGCGCCAATGTCACCAAGCCTAAAGATCTTGAGGGTCTGGAGCTTGGATCCGGAGCAGGCAGCTTTATTCCCAAGATTCTCCAGGCATTCATGCGGATGCACGGCCTGGATCCTAACACCCTGAAAATCGTTAACATAGCACCCTCAGCGAGAGTTGCGGCATTAGTCAGCAGGAGAGTCGAATCAGTTGATTTCTTCATCATGTCCTACCCGGGAATCAGTCGCGCTGTAAAGGATTCAAAAGTCAGAGCGTTCTTGCTCGGCGATCATGGACTGGAACTTTACTCCAACGGAATCGGCGCCAAAGAGAGCTACCTTAAGAAAAACCCCGAGGTGGTTCGAGCCTTCGTCCGGGCAGCCCTGCGCGGTTGGAAGTACGCATTGTCGAACCCTGAGGAGGCGGCGGATATTCAGCGGAAATACGCCAAAGGTCTCAACCGTCAAATCATTATTGATGAAATTGCGATTCTCAAAAGGCTCGCCGTCGTTCCCGATACCCAGAGAAACGGGCTGGGTTGGTTTGACCCCGCCAAGATGGAGTCCAACCGCAGCTTCATGCTTGAAAACGTCGGCATAAAGGGAACGCCGCCAAAGGCTGAGGATCTCTACGTTACCGGCTTCCTACCCAAAAAGCCGATTTTACCGTAGGTCACGTGGAAGTGGGCCTACAAAATTTCAGGTGAATGTCTAAGGGGTACGAATGTGGTAGGTGACACCTGTTCGTTCTGCGAATTGGAAAACGTCCGAAAAGTTTTCCATCGGAAAAATGATGAACCGCTCGTAGCTATCGACGATGTGTGCTGCGAAATTATTGAGGGTGAACTGGTCTCTTTGCTCGGCCCCAGTGGATGCGGAAAAACAACACTGCTGCGCATATTGGCCGGTCTCACCCCTGCCTCGGACGGAACGGTTCGGATCCGCGGAAAGGATATCAACGGTCCGGAGCCCGACTTCGGTATCGTGTTCCAGACACCCAACCTGATGCCCTGGCGCACGGTACTGGACAATGTGCTGTTCCCGATGGAGATACTCAAGCTGAAGAACGGCGACGCCCGTAAACGGGCCTTGGATCTCCTGGAACTCGTAGGTCTCAAAGGATTTGAAAAGGTCCGCCCAAATCAACTGTCGGGGGGCATGCAACAACGGGCGTCCTTGTGCCGCGCTCTCATCCATAAGCCGTCGCTCTTGCTTATGGATGAGCCGTTTGGTGCGCTCGATGAGCTGACCCGGATGGAGATGAACGATCTCCTGCTTGATATTCGCAGAGTGACCAACGCCACCACTGTATTCGTCACCCACAGCATCACCGAGGCCGTGTATCTTTCGGATCAGGTATTGGTCTTCAGTACGCGACCGGCCCGGGTCGCGACCCGACTACGAATCGACATACCCTATCCGCGTTCACCTGAATTGCGCTACACGGAACAATTCAACAAGTTCGAAAAGCTCGCAGGCGCTGCACTCGGAGTAACGAGATGAAACTGGAAAACATTTCAAAATACTTCTACCCGGTGATGGGAGTGGTCCTGGTCATTTTCGTCTGGCACATCTACGTTGTCGGGTTCGACATCAATCCGGTGGTCCTTCCGAAACCTTTGCTCGTCCTCAATATCATGATCGAAGAACGGGTACTGCTTTTGACGGAAGGCTGGGCCACCTTTAAAGAATGCGTCTACGGGTTCGCGCTCGCCCTTGCTCTGGGTATCCCCATTGCCGTAGCCCTGACCAGTTCGAAGACCCTAAATCTGACCTTTTATCCCCTCCTGATCGGCACCCAGTCGGTGCCGAAGGTGGCAGTAGCGCCCATTATTCTGGTCTGGTTTGGGTTGGGATTTGAATCCAAGCTCGTCATCGCTTTTCTTGTGGCTTTCTTTCCCATTGTGATTGACACCGCGACCGGGTTGCGAGCAACCCCTCAGGAACTTCTCGACCTTGCCGTATCTTTGCGCGCTTCGCGGCTCCAAATTTTCCTAAAAATTCAGTTTCCAGCCGCTTTGCCCTTCATATTTTCCGGTGCTAAAGTTGCGGTGACTTTGGCCGTTATCGGGGCCGTCATCGGCGAATTCATCGGGGCGACGGAAGGACTTGGGAATCTTTTATTGGTCGCCAACTCCCAGGTCGATACGCCACTGGCATGGGCATCGCTTGTTGCCCTAAGTGTGCTTGGCATGGTTATGTTCGCCGGTGTAGTTGCCGCCGAGCGCATTCTGATGCCGTGGGCGGAAGATCACTGAGACGGCCTTTGATCATTAATGCCCAGGCCCATTTCGCCTCTCTGGAGTTCCTCCGCAAATTTCGGCCGCGACCGAAACTGTACTGTGCGACAATCGGTTTCGAGACTGCAACTTGGTGTGTTTGTTTCTATCATTGGAACATTATAGCTTTGAATTTATTTCGGATTTCGATATTCGGCCCGCCCTGGCGCGACTTTATTGAGCCTAGCTATTTGTCATTTTGATATATATAAATGATAGTTTTACATCGAATCATATGAATTCAGGTCTGGGCCAGGGATTTCGAATTTAAATTCCTTGTGTCATCGTTCTCGGCAGAGCCAATTGACTCTGACCCCACCTATATAACGGGGTTTTCCAGAAGGCAAAAAAGGGGGCATCAGTGGGTGAATTTGGCTACGCAGGGAAAATATTAAAGGTTGATCTGTCCAAAAAAAAGACCACGGTTATCCCGACTAACGACTTTGCCGGCCGATTTATTGGTGGCAGAGGGATAGGGGCTAAAATATATTGGGATAACGTGCCTCCGCAGGTAAAGGCCTTTGACCCTGAAAATTATTTGATCTGCATCACGGGCCCCATCACCGGATTCACCGGTTTGGCCAGTTCCAGATGGCAAGTGTGTGGGAAATCACCGGCCATGGATCCGGAGGCCTTCTCATACGCCAACCTTGGAGGTGGCTGGGGTGTCTGGTTAAAATATGCCGGTTATGATGGCATCGTCGTTCACGGCGCTTCGGATAGACCGGTTTACCTATCCATAAATAATGACAATGCAGAGATTAGAGATGCCTCTCCTCTGTGGGGCCAACCCGCCATGGCGGCCTGCGATACACTAAAGGCCGAGTTGGGAGAGAAAACAAAAGTCATGACCATAGGTCCTGCTGGAGAAAATAGGATTTCCTTTGCCACTTTGCTTGCTGATGATGGTTCCAGCGGTTCAAGCGGCTTTGGCGCCGTCATGGGTTCAAAGATGTTGAAGGCGATCGCCATTTCTGGGAACAAGAGGCCGCAGGCCGCGGATCCGGAAAGATTACGTACTCTCTCCGACCATGTCAACCGTTTGAAAAACGACTCTTTTGGAGGACATAACCCGCCCACATCCGCCCCGTTGAGGCCCTTACCCTGCTATGGATGTAAGGGTTGTTTCAGGCAATCCTATAAAGCTGAAGATGGTAAACGCTTTAAATATTTTTGTCAGGCAGGGAGCGTTTATCGAGGACCCGCCGTCAAATATTATAATGAAATGAATGAGGTGCCGCTGATTGCCATAAGGCTTTGCGACCGGTATGGGCTCGATACCGCCGTGATGCAGCCCATGATAGACTGGCTCACCACATGCTTTGAGCAAGGCGTTTTGCAAGAAGCAGAAACCGGTCTCCCTCTCTCAAAAATCGGTTCCGCTGAATTCATTGAAGCCCTTGTTCAAAAAATAGCCTTTCGAGAGGGGTTTGGGGATCTCCTGGCTCAGGGTATGATTAAAACGGCCAAGTCTATAGGAAAGGAAGCTCAAGAACTCCTGGCTTACAGAGTGATGACTCAGGCCAACGAACTAAAAGACTATGATCCTCGACTGTTGTTAACGAATGCACTCCTCTATGCGACCGAGCCCAGAAGGCCTATCCAGCAACTTCATGAGGCCGGTCATGCCTTGATCAAGTGGCTCGAATGGCACAAAGGGGAAAAAGGGGCCTATCTGTCATCAGAAATCTTGCGGATCATCGCAGAAAAGTTTTGGGGGAGTGACGCCGCAGCCGATTTTTCCACCTATGAAAGTAAAGCCCTGGCTGCCAAGACAATCCAGGACAAAGCCTACGCCAAAGAGAGCCTCATCCTGTGTGACATTTTTTGGCCGATTAAGTGGGTCAAATACTCAGAGGACCATATCGGGGACCCTACGTTGGAAAGCCAGGTCTTTTCGGCTGTCACCGGCGTTGAGGCTGACGAAGATGATCTGAATCGAATGGGAGAGAGAATCTTTAATCTTCAGAGGGCAGTCCTCCTGAAACAGGGTTGGGGAGGCAGAGAAGGGGACAATCTCCTGGACCATTTTCACGACCAGCCCTTAAAGTCTGTGTTCTTCGACCCTGAGTGTATTGTACCGGGACCGAACGGGAAACCCGTATCAAGGCATGGTGAGGTCGTGGATAGAGAAAACTTTGAAAAAATGAAGAGCGAATATTATGCACTTCGCGGATGGAATATGGAAAGTGGGTACCCAACCAGGAAAAAACTTAAAGAACTTGAACTCGATGATATCGCAGATGAACTGGATGAAAGAGGTCTAATCGGGTAATACGGAGACGGGCGTTTTTCTGCGTTCAACAACTCAATCTCTTTGTTCTATTTCAACGATGACTTGTCCGCCTAACAGGAGGCCTTTATTTGGCCTCCTCATCCATGCGGATGATCCGGAACGGCCTTTTGGCGAAAGGCTCTGTTTTCTGGTCAATGAAAATCTCACCTCTTTTCCATTCAGCCTTCAGCGTCTTCCGTTTGGTCTCGGTCGCCTCATGGTCAATCTGCCGGGTCGACTTATCCACCACCGCACCGTAATCCCGCTCTGCACTCTCCACCGAGACGTATTCATTATCGAGGTCATGCTGCAGATGATCCAGGTCCCGATCCAGCGGATCACCATAACCACCGCCACCCGGGGCTCTGAAATAGATAATCTCGCCGTCACGGGCCAGTTCACCACCGGCCCGGTCGATTGGCGTAATACTTCCGTCCTTGTGAACGACCTTATTCTCCCCATGAAGCCCCGGCATTCCCCCGAAGATACCGTAGGGCGGGATCACGCACCGGTCATTGGCACCCCCGATTTCGCAATCATGCCCCACCGGCCTGATTACCGTGATGCCTGAAAGCCCACCTCTGAACCTGCCCGGACCGCCTGAGTCTGTTGCAAAAGCATACTTCTCCACGAAAAAAGGATACCTTGTTTCAAACACTTCCATAGGAACCTGGGATACGTGCCCTCCGATCCTCGGCCCGCCGGCACACTCAAAACCGTCCTTGGTCGCCCTCGCACCCCAGGCGCAGGGATCGGCCCCCAGATACCAGGCATAGTATTGACCGGTCCTGGGATCGACGCCGCCGGCAATGTGGGCGGTGGCCGTCCCGGAATCCGATGCCGTTACCTTCTCCGGTATCACTCTGGCAAGGGCTCCTGTCACCGTATCGATGATCCTTGAAGAAGTCTCTGTATTCCCGCTCACCACGGGCGCAGGAAATCTGGCATTGACCACCAGGCCTTCCGGGGCAATGATCGTTATAGGACGATAACAACCGTGATTCTTTGGAATCGAAGGATCCGTCAGGTTAAACATCGCACAGTAGGTGGCTGAGCATACAACACCGAATACGCAGTTGGCAGGACCCTTCACCTGCGGGTCCGATCCGCTGTAATCAAAGGTAATAGTGTCGCCTTTAACGGTCACCTTCACGTGGATCTTGACCTCTTTTTCCTTGTCTATACCGTCGTTGTCAAGATAATCGGCAAAACTGTAGGTGCCGTCGGGAATCTTTTCGATCTCCGCCCGCATCAGACTCTCGGAGTAGTCCATGGCCCATCCCATCATTTCATCGATCAAATCGGGGCCATATTTTTCGTACATTTCGATCATGCGCTTCTCACCCACACGGCAACCCGCAACCTGGGCCTGCAGATCTCCCCAGGTAAAAGTGGGTACCCTTACATTGGCTAGCAGAAGATTCCTGAATCCCTCGTTCAACTCGCCCCCGTCATAAAGCTTGGTCGGCGGGATGCGTACACCCTCCTGAAAGATGCTGGTTGTATCTCCGGCAAAACTCCCGGCGTTTGCGCCACCGATGTCACCGTGGTGCCCCCTGGATACGGTAAAAGCCACCAGCTTCTCCTTGTAAAAAACCGGGACAAGGATATCCACATCCGGCAGATGGGTTCCCCCGGGAAAAGGGTTGTTGTGAATCAACACATCACCGGGCCTGATCTCTTCCAAACCAAAATGATTGATCACTGCCTGGGCGCATAGTTCCAGGGCCCCTAGGTGCACCGTCACTCCCATGGAGGAGGCGATCAGTTCCCCCTTACAGTTGAGGACGGCTGTGGAGAAATCCAGGACCTCATTGAAGATCGGATGATAGGAGGTCCGCTTTAGGACTTCTGCCATCTCGGCGGGTATGGACTCCAGTAAACTGTTTAATACACCAAAAGTAAATGCGTCTTTTGTTCGATTCCTATCTTCCATGGGTGAACCTTTCTTTTTGGATATAATTTACGGGTTGCATTTGCGCCATACGGGATTGGTTTGAAAGATGAACGTCCAACATCGAACATCCAACGTCCAACATCGAATGAAAAACCAAACACCCAATACTGAACATTCAACACCGAATAAAAAGATGAACGTCCAACATCGAACATCCAACATCGAATGAAAAAACAAACATCCAATACCGAACATTCAAC
>JAQYVK010000093.1 GCA_030145585.1 Desulfatiglandales bacterium
ATCGTAATTCCTCAAACCAGTCATTCCGGACGAGCGACGCGCAGCATAGCGAGATCCGGAATCCAGGGAAATGGCATTATCTCACGAACTTCTGGATCCCGGCTCGCGCCCCGTTTCACGGGGCTTGGCCGGGATGACGAAATGTGGCATAGCCTCGAAGTAATGGGGTATTGGAAAAGAATAAGAACGTCGAATATCCAACGTCCAACTCGCCATAGGCGAGCAAGCGCTTGTCTGCCTTTGGCAGATCGAATTTTGAATAAGGCATGCAAAATTTTTCATAAAAAAGCCGAGCGAAGCGAGTTCATCATTCGATGTTCAATGTTCAATGTTCGATGTTCGATGTTGGACGTTCAAAAAACCCATTAATCTGCCGCTAACAAGTTTTTTTCTCGCCGGAGCGGGTGAACCTTTCCGGGTCCACCGCTAGAAGCGGTGGGTTTAGATCAAACTAATCATTGATCGAGCCGACCTGGCCTTCTTCTCCCAGGCTCTCTATCCTAACGGAGACCAATTTATTTTTTATCAGGCGGGGGGAAGGGAACGTGACGGGTAAGTAATTGTCGCTCAACCCTTTTATCATTTTGTTCTCTTCTGATTGCCAACCTTCTGCGAGGACGGAAAACGATTTCCCGATACAAGAACGATAGAAATCCATCCGTTTTTCATGCCCGAGGCTTCTGAGTCGACCGGCCCGATCCTTGATGACCTTCCCGTCGATTTGACCGGTGAAACCCGAGGCTGGGGTTCCCTTCCTGGCTGAATAGGGGAATACATGGAGATAAGAAATAGGCAACTTCTGAATCAACGTGTGTGTGTTTTGAAAGGACCGATCATCTTCTCCCGGGAATCCGGCCATGGTATCCACGCCTATGGCCGCAAGTGGGATGGTTTCGTGAATCCTCTCGATCAGTCCCGCAAATTCCTGGGATGTGTAGCTCCTGTTCATCTTTTGCAGAATACCATCATCACCACTTTGGAGGGGGATATGAAAATGCCGGCATATCCAGTTTTCAGAGGCCATCATCTCTATAAGTTCTCGGTCAATCTCATTCGGTTCGATAGAACTCAGCCTAATCCTGAATGGAAAGCCCTCTTTCCCGATGAGACGGAGGAGGTTTTTGAGATCCGGAGCATCCTTGAGGTCAACCCCATATTTCCCCAAATGGATCCCTGTCAGGACCACTTCCTTGTAGCCCTCTTCAGAGAGAGACTTCAGCGCGCGAATAACCGAAGCGCCATCGAGACTTCTCAGAGGCCCTCGGGCAAAGGGCACGATACAGTAACTACAAAATGACCGGCATCCATCCTGAACCTTTAAAAATGCCCTCGTTCGGTTTAAAAACCCTTTTATGGGAAGAAACTGGAAAGGCATATCCGATTTGAAATCTTTCGATAGCAGGCTGTTGCTCTCGTCATTAGACCCCAATAAGATGTCCGGCAACCGATCTTTTACTGTATTCCCGGCGATGAGATCGATTCCCTCTATGCTTGATAGCTCATCGGGGTAGACCTGAGCATAACAGCCGATGGCCGCAGTCAACCCTGATGGATTTTCTCTTTGGGCCTTCCTTATGGCTTGTCTCGATTGGTAAGAGGCCCTCTGGGTGACGATACAGGTATTGATGATGGTGATATCTGTATCCTCCCCATGGGATGTTTCAGAACACCCCGATCCCAGCAAGGACTCTTTGAGAGCAGCCGACTCATACTGGTTCACCTTACAACCGAGGGTTATGATTTTAAATGTTCTATGTTTCATTTTAATTATCCGAAACCCGGCCACCTCCACCACCAATCGCAAGGGGGGAACTCATATCGACAAAAGCTTTTGAGGGACGGATGGAGTAATAAGGGTGTTGACGCTTTTCGGGCGGTTCATTCAAGAGAGGAGCGTTTTATCGAACTTTGTCTCCATGGCCAGGGCAGGGCATGTCAGCACGCATAATTCGCAAGCGCTGCATTTATCTTTCTCGAAAATGACGGCCATCTCCGGTCGCTGGATAGAAAGGGCCCCTGTGGGACATACCGCCGTACAGGCCCCGCACTGGTAACACTTGTCGTCATCTCTCCTGATGTCTTGACCGATATTCTCCACCTTGATGCCGATGCCCTTCAGGTAACGAACGCCCTGTTGATAGTTCTTGCGGTGGCCGGTCAGTTCCATGACCACCAAGCCCTCTTTTCTCGGGTAGATGGTGGCCTTGAGAATGTTGAATGTGAGATCGAATTTTTTGACGAGATTGGCAATGATAGGCTCATTAACATTGCTTTTAGGAAATCGGAGGGAGACCATTTTTGAATACATTGTTTTGTTTCTCCTTTTAGGTTGTCATTGAGGCTGATGGAAAATGTCCAGATCTAGGGCGTCCAAAGGTGAAAGAAAATTAAAAACGAATATCGAATATCGAACAAGGAATGTCGAATTATGAAGTTTTTTTCCTTCGATATTTACCCGCCTATCTTTTGGGCGGGTTCAATTCCTTGTTCGATATTTACCCGCCTATTTTTTATGGCGGGCCGGTTCTATTTAGTAAATCATAGAATTCTTGCCCGCCTTTCCTGTTGCGGGCGTGGTCCCTTTTCTCTCAACTAATTTGGAGAAGAACTATATTTTTTTATGGCCCTTTCAAACCCCGGTAAGGATCTCTCGAGGACATCATCGGAAACGCAGTACGCAATTCGGATATACCCGGGCTTGCCAAAACCGCTCCCCGGGACCGTGAGGATGTTTTCCTCTTGGAGGGCAGCGACGAATTCGGTGTCATCTTCGATGGGTGTCTTTGGAAAGAGGTAGAAGGCACCTTCGGGTTTTGTAAATTCATACCCGAATGCTTCGAGCCCATCACACAGGAGATCGCGCTTCTTCTGATAAATAGAGATATCCACACTCTCTTCCAGTAATCGAGAGACGGCTCTTTGCATGAGGGCCGGAGCATTCACATATCCAAGAATACGATTACACAGGACCATACCGCCCCTCATTATTTCCTTATTTGAAACGTCCGGGTTGATAGCGGCGTATCCTATCCTTTCTCCCGGCAGCGAAAGATCCTTTGAAAAAGAGGTTACGACGAAACTCTCCTTATAGGCATCAAAGACGCTCGGGACAGTCACCCCATCATAGATGATTTTTCTATAGGGCTCATCTGCGATCAGATAAATGGGTTGACCAAACTTCCGGCTACAATCTGTGAGCAGCTTGCCCAACGCTTCCAATTCATCCTGAGTGTAGACTTTACCCGTTGGATTGTTAGGGGAGTTGATCAGGACTGCCCTTGTCGACTCACCAATCGCCTGCCCTATTGCAGCTACATCGAGGGAGAAATCGGGGCCCGTTTCCACAAACTTTGGAACCCCCTGGTGATTGTCCAAATAGAATATGTATTCCACAAAATAGGGGCTCGGGATGATCACCTCTTCACCCGGGTTGAGGATAGTCTTGAGGACAACGTTCAAACCACCCCCGGCCCCCACCGTCATCACAACATCATTAGGGGTAAAGTCCTGTCTATTTTGACCTCTAAGATATTCGGCAACTGCTCCTCGAGTGCTTTCGAATCCCGCATTGGGCATGTACGCATGTTGCCCAAGCTTCGGGTTATTCGCAAACTCGCGGAGAATCTCCCTGAGGCTGTCGGGCGGCTCCAGGTTTGGGTTGCCCAAACTAAAGTCACACACATTCTCCGCGCCATATTTTTCTACCCTGGCAATACCCTCCTCGAACATCTTCCTTATCCAGGAGGATTTCTCTATAAAGCCCTCGATCTTTTTTGATACCGTCATGATTATGCCTCCTTTGACTTGCTGACAAAGCTAATAGGTTTTCTATATTTTGTAAAGGGTGTCAAGAAAAAGCTGCTGTTCGCAAAAACAGCAGCTTTTTCGCGTAGGTCGAAGAACTCCAAGCGTGGCTTGGGGTTTCTTCTGCCGTCCTGCTGAAAGTTTTTTCAGCAGGACGGCCTGAAAAAGAGCCGTCGACTCTGGACATACGATCACAAATTCCCCGTTGGCTATCAATCTCCGTACAACGCACTAGGTATTCTGGCTTTTTCACGTAAATGTCTTTTCTTATCCCTGAAGTTAGGTTAATATGGGGAACATCTTTGTGCCGGGACGAGGATCGATGCCTCTCGGGAGGCCTTTGAGACATAGTCTAAATTTCAAATGCCAAAGCTCAAATGTCAAATTCACCCTGTTTGATAGCCTTCTACCAAGGTCATTAAACACTTAATAATTAGGAATTGGACGTGCAGGATTCCTGAAAAACGCGATCTTCTATCTATCAAGGCAAATATCAAAGGCCAAAAAGTAAAACCGGATCGAGTTGACATGAAAAACCAGAAAGCCCCACACCATGCAAAGTAATGAATAGGAAATGGGGCTTTAGGGGTGCGAGCCCCCCATTCTACTCGGCTTTTTCCGGTTGTCCTCACGGATAGCAGCCGTCCTTTTCGGACGGCAGAAGAAAGCCCGACCCGTGGTGGGTTCTTCGCAAAATCATTTAGGCATTTGATCATTTGGATTTGATTTGTCATTTGGATTTTGACATTTGTCATTCAAAGCCCAGATCTAGAACTTCTGAACACCCGGAAGTGCTGGTAATTTACATTTTTTTTAGGTTTTGTGCCTTTTCAAGGATTGGGAGAAGATGAGATAGATGGGAAACGACACTGAAAGCCGGCCAACGATCGCCGTCTTAACCGGAGGCGGGGATGTCCCGGGCCTTAATCCATGCATTAAGACCATCGTATCTCGTGCCGATTCAGAGGGAATCAATGTTTTGGGCATTAGAAGGGGCTGGGCCGGCCTCCTGGAATACAACCTGGATGATCCGGAAGCTTGCCCTGTCTGTTTCCAGCCCCTGACCCCGCCGGAGGTTCGTACCATAGATCGTTCCGGGGGCACCTATCTTCACACCTCTCGAACGAACCCCAGTGCCGTCAGGAAAAAAGAAGCGCCGGCATTTTTAGAGAAAAATTTTGGTGAGGGAGAAGATGTGAAAGACTTCACCGCCAATATTTTAAAAACCCTTTCATCTCTAAACATCGATGCCATTATTCCTATAGGGGGCGATGATACCCTCTCCTTCGCAGAAAGATTGCACCAGGAAGGCTTTCCGGTCATTGCCATCCCGAAAACTATGGATAATGATGTCTTCGGAACAGACTACTGTATCGGGTTTTCTACCGCCGTTACCCGCAGCGTCCATTTCATTCATGCTCTGAGAACCTCTACCGGATCCCACGAGCGAATAGGGATCATTGAACTGTTCGGCAGGTATTGCGGTGAGACATCCCTCATATCCGCTTATCTGGCTGGTGCAGACCGGGCGATCATATCCGAAGTTCCCTTTGATCCGCAGAGGCTGTCAGAACTCATCATGAAAGACAAAAAAGAAAACCCTAAAAATTATGCTATGATCACGATTTCCGAGGGGGCCCGCATGATTAGGGGTGAAATGTCCCTCTCAGGAGAATCGGATGCCTTTGGCCATCGAAAACTGGGGGGCATAGGGGAGACGACCGGTGCCATCCTCAAGGAACTTACAGGGGAAGATGTGCTCAATCAAAAACTTTCTTATTTGATGAGGAGCGGGACACCCGATTCCCTGGATTTGATGGTGGGTGTGAATTATGCCAACATGGCGATCGATCTTTTTCTCAAGGGTGTCTTTGGACGACTCGTGGCTATGAACCGAGGAATCTACACCGATATCCCCTTGAGCACAGTCATCGCAGGTCAAAAAAGGGTCGATGTGAGAGAGCTCTATGATGCGGAAGAATATCGCCCCAAGGTACGGCATGTTGGGGGCAAGCCGATGTTTTTGTATTAGATGTGTCATCTGTTATGCACACCAATAGGGAACTCGATAACCAGGATAGGGAGCTGATTGGGAGATAGCAGGCTCCCTCTTTTGTATCCCCCTCCCTCGTCGGTGATCAGGCGACCGGTCCCATGTTTGGACAAAGGTAAGGAATGCTTAAAATGGAACCTGTGGAATATCAAAGAGGACAAAAAAGAGAGACGCGTCGGATACATGTCGGACCTGTGCCTATTGGCGGGGGTGCCCCCATCGCCGTCCAATCCATGACCAACACCGACACAAGGGATGTCGAGTCCACTGTGAGACAGGTCCAAGAGCTTTACGACGCGGGTTGTGAGATAGTCCGCTTGGCAATCCCCGACCAGGAGGCAGCCGAGGCCTTCGGGGAAATCAAGTCAAGGGTCAAACCTCCCTTGATCGCAGATATTCACTTTGATCACCGGCTGGCGATTGCGGCCCTCAATAAGGGTGCGGACGGGTTGAGGATAAATCCCGGAAATATTGGAGGCCCTAAAGCGGTCGAAAAAATTATCAGGGTGGCAGCCCCCATGGAGACGCCCATACGTATCGGGGTCAACGCGGGATCTCTTCCCAAAAAAATCCTTGAAAAATATAAGCACCCTACCCCTGAAGCGATGGTGGAAAGTGCCCTGGAGTATATCCGCCTTTTTGAAGATCTCGGTTTTAAAGAGATAAAGATTTCATTGAAATCATCCAATGTGATGCACACTGTTTCGGCCTATGAGCAATTGAGTCGTGAAGCGGATTATCCGCTTCATCTCGGCGTCACAGAGGCGGGAACCCTCATATCCGGCACGGTTAAGAATGCCATAGGTATCGGTATCCTGCTTTTTAAGGGCATCGGGGATACCTTCCGTGTCTCACTTTGTAGCGATCCGGTGGAAGAGGTAAAAGTGGCCTATGAAATATTGCGGGCCCTCGGCCTGAGACATCGTGGTCCGGAGTTTATTTCCTGCCCCACCTGCGGTAGGTGCGAAATAGACCTTTTCGACGTGGTGACGGAAGTGGAAAAGGCCTTGTCCCACATCAAAGCCTCCCCAAGGGTAGCTATCATGGGATGTGTCGTGAATGGTCCGGGGGAAGCGAGGGAGGCTGATATCGGAATCGCGGGGGGGCGCGGACATGGCCTCCTATTTAAAAAAGGGAAGCCGGCAGGAAAAGTCCCCGAACGGGAAATGGCCAAGGTGCTGATCGAGGAGGTAAAAAAATTGGTTGAGTAGACGCTCGCCAACGTCGCCCATGCCGCTACTATTCTGGATTCCCTGGCGCGCCATAGTTTCTGCCCACCAAGGGTGGGCCAACGACGGCGGCTGACTCCTGACTTCTAACTTCTAACTTATGATGAGAGGTAACCATAAAGATCATGCGCTATTCTAAATTTTTTCTACCGACCCACAGAGAGGTCCCTTCTGAGGCGGAAATAATAAGCCACCAATTAATGCTCAGGGCGGGTCTGATCAGAAAATTGACCTCCGGAATTTACAATTATCTTCCCGCAGGACTTCGATCCATAAGAAAGGTTGAGAAGATTGTACGAGAAGAGATGAACCGTGCCGGTGCCATCGAATTGCTGATGCCGGCCGTCCAACCCGCTGAACTGTGGCAAGAAAGCGGGCGATGGGAGTATTATGGGCGAGAACTCCTGAGGTTCAAAGATCGTCACAACCATGACGCCTGTTTGGGACCTACCCATGAGGAAGTCATCACCGATTTGGTGAGAAAAGAGATTCATTCATATAAACAGCTGCCGATTAATTTGTATCAGATCCAGACAAAATTCAGGGATGAGATTCGACCCAGGTTTGGCATGATGCGTTGCCGCGAATTTATCATGAAAGATGCCTACAGTTTCGATGCAGACGAAAAGGGAGCTGAAAAAAGCTATGAGCTCATGTATGAGGCCTACAACAATATTTTTCGCAGGTGCGGCCTTGAATTCAGGGCTGTGGAAGCCGATACGGGGAGTATCGGGGGTAGCTTTTCTCATGAATTTATGGTCTTGGCAAAAACAGGAGAGGACCAAATCATCAACTGCTCAAAATGCGACTACGCGGCCAATCTTGAAAAAGCCGAGGTGAAGTGGGAACCGTCTGAGCCTGACACTTCGGGGGATGACAAGATGGAACCTATCGAAAAAGTGGAAACACCGAACATAAAAACGGTTGAGGAGGTGACCGCCTTTCTTTCCATATCACCCGAGCAGCTCGTCAAAACCCTGATCTTTCGATCAAATGGCGATGTGATCGCCGCTTTGGTCAGAGGCGACCATGAGATAAATGAGATCAAACTGAAGAATCTATTGGGCACGGAACAGGTTGAATTGGCTGATTCAGAACTGGTTACAGAGATCACCGGCGCACCCATGGGATTTGCCGGGCCGTCGGGTCTGAAATTAAAGATCGTCGCAGACCATGCCGTAAAAGAGATGAAAAACTTCGTTACCGGGGGAAATAAGCAGGATCTCCACCTCCGCAACGTGAACATGGAGAGGGATTTCCAGGTAGATCTTTTTGGCGACCTACGAACGATCACGCCGAGCGATGCCTGTCCCAGATGCGGGAACGGCATCAGTTTTGGTCGAGGCATAGAAGTTGGGCACATCTTTAAGCTTGGGACCAAATATAGCGAAACAATGGACGCCCTATTCCTCGACCAACAGGGTGCTGAGAAACCGATTATCATGGGATGCTATGGCATCGGGGTAGGGAGAACGGTAGCTGCTGCAATCGAACAGAACCATGACGATGAAGGCATCATTTTCCCTATCCCTATTGCACCATTTGAAGTGGTTATCCTGCCCCTTCAAATGCATGAAACGGAAGTCCTTGAAGCCGCTGAAAAGATATATGAGGAGCTGTCGGAAGAGGGCCTGGATGTCCTGATCGATGACCGTGATATGAGAGCGGGGATTAAATTTAAGGATGCCGACCTCATAGGAACCCCTATTCGAGTCACTCTTGGAACGCGCAACCTGAAAACCGGTCAAGTGGAAATGAAAATCCGTGCCGAATCGGAGAGTTTATTGATTCCCTTACAGGATGCCTCAAGGGTAATAAAGGAAAAAGTAAAAGAACTCTATGATTCGATTAAATGATATCACGTCTCAACTTTTAAAGTACCACCCAAATGCGGATACAACCCTTGTGGAAAAAGCCTATGTCTATTCGGCCAAGGTCCACCAAGGACAGGTCCGTCTCTCCGGAGAACCTTACCTTTCTCATCCCCTACAGGTCGCCTATATCCTTACCCGCCTGAAAATGGATGTGGTCAGCATCGTTGCGGGTCTCCTCCATGATACTCTGGAAGATACGGACTCCGAACTCTCCGAAATCGAACGCCTTTTTGGCAAAGAGGCCGCCAATATCGTCGATGGTGTGACCAAACTCAGTAAGATGCAGTTTACGAGCCGGCAGGAACGCCAGGCCGAAAATATGCGAAAAATGATTCTGGCCATGGCAACCGATATCCGGGTTATCATGGTCAAGCTTGCCGACAGGCTACACAACATGGAAACCCTTGGCTATCAAACGCCTGAGAAGCAAGCATTGATCGCCAGGGAGACCTTGGATATTTACACCCCTTTGTCCGGTAGATTGGGTATTCATTGGCTGAAGTCTAACTTGGAGGATCTTTGTCTCTACTATCTGGAACCGGAGATTTATGAAGCCATTAAATCAGGCATCGCAGAAAGGCGCGGGGCCCGAGAAGCTTTCATCCGGGATGTCAAAGAAATCATCACGAAAAAGTTGAATGACTCGGATATCCAAGCCACAATCAGGGGAAGACATAAACATTTTTATAGCATTTACATGAAGATGAAAGACCAGAATCTCAGCGTAAACCAGGTCTACGACAACCTGGCCCTCCGGGTAATTTTGAAATCCTTGAGAGAATGTTATGAGGTCCTGGGTATCATTCACACGGAATGGAAACCGGTGCCCGGCAGGTTCAAAGATTACATATCCCTACCCAAAGCAAATATGTATCAGTCACTCCATACCACCGTCATCGGCCCACTGGGACAAAGGATGGAAGTTCAAATCAGGACTTGGGAGATGGATAAAATCGCTGAAGAAGGCATTGCGTCTCACTGGAAGTATAAAGAAGGGTTGGGAGCCAGTCAAACTGATGAAAAACAGTTCGCCTGGTTGCGGCAGCTTCTAGAATGGCAGAAGCAGGTGAGTGATCCCAGGGAATTTTTAGAGACCGTCCGGATGGATCTTTTCCCTAATGAGGTCTATGTGTTTACACCGAAGGGAGAGGTGAAAAGGTTTCCAAAAGGGGCGACACCCATTGATTTCGCCTACGGTATCCATTCCGAAGTGGGCGAAAAATGCAGCGGCGCCAGAATAAATGGGAAAATGGTTCCCCTCAGGCATCAGATGAAAAATGGCGATATCGTGCAAATCATAACATCCAGCAAGCAGCATCCCAGCAAGGATTGGCTAGACGTTGTGAAGACACCCCGTGCCAAGACCAAAATCAGGCACTGGATAATGACGCAGGAAAAGGATCAAAGCATTAACTTGGGCAAGGAACTTTTGGAAAAGGGACTCGTTCAATCCCAATTAAATCTCCCAAATATCCTTAAAAATGAGCAGATCGAGTCTATTGCAAAAGACCTTTCCTTCCATTCAGTGCCCGATCTTCTTGCCAATATCGGTTTCGGTAAAGTTTCCGCGAACCAGGTCATCGGTCGCCTAAGACCAAAATTAGGGATCGAAGAGCCTCCACCTACTGGGATCGTCAGTAAAATGGTCTCTCGTATAAAGCGGAAACAAAGCACACACGGGATCAAAGTTGAAGGTGTGGAGGATATGCTGGTTCGCTTCGCAAATTGCTGTCACCCGTTACCTGGTGAGCATGTCATAGGCTTTATTACCCGAGGGAGAGGGGTCACCGTCCACAAATACAACTGTCGTCATGCCCTCGACGCAGATCCTGACCGGCTGGTGGAGGTCCAATGGGAACCGACTGACCAGGATGTCTACCTCGCCAACATAAAGGTCACTTCAGTGGATAAAAAGGGTATCCTGGCAGATATAAGTGCCATTATGGTTCAGAAAGATGCTAATATCATCCAGGCGGATGTCCAAACCACAATGGATCAAAAGGGTATTTCCCACTTTACGATTGAGGTGGAAAATTACAAACAGCTTCAGGATATTATTGGGGCTATAAAAAAGGTAAAAAACGTCATGATCGTCGAGAGAATATGATCATGACTTGGCAACCAGACCAGCTTTGATACAGCTGGTGCAAACTCTCATTCTTAAGGTTTGCCCATTTTTGGCCGTTCTCACTCTTTGAAGATTTGGATACCATCTTTTTTTGGATTTATTGTGCGCATGGCTCACCTTATAGCCGACAATCGGCTTTTTCCCACAAATTTCGCATACCCGTGACATATGGAATCTCCTTTGAACTATGCTTCAAAACCCTTTATAATAAAATAATTTAAAAAAAAGACAACCTTTTTTTAAAAGAAAAATGAAAAATATTGATTCTACACAGCAGGCAGATTTGGCCCCCCACCTCAATAGAGTCCCCTCAGACATCCGCCATATTCACCTCATGGGAATCTGCGGTGTCGGGATGGCCTCCTTGGCCGGGATCCTTAAAGAAAGGGGGTATTCGGTTACCGGCTCGGATCAAAACATCTACCCCCCCATGAGCCATCTTCTTGAGAATCTGTCCATCCCCCTGCTCGAAGGGTATGGCCCCAAAAACCTCGACCCGGTCCCAGACTTGGTCATTGTGGGCAATGTCATCACAAGGCACAATCTTGAGGCGGTAGAACTTTCTCGTCTTCATATCCCCTATCTCTCACTACCCCAGGCTCTTCGAATCTTCGCCATGCAGGGGGCAAGATCTATTGTCATTTCAGGGACTCATGGTAAGACAACCACATCCTCCCTCATCGCTTGGGCTCTTGAGAAGGGAGGGTTGGATCCAGGTTTTATGATCGGGGGAGTTCCCAACAATTTCCAGGGAAATTTCAAACTAGGCGTGGGTCCCTATTTTGTCATTGAGGGGGACGAATATGATACCGCTTTCTTTGACAAGGGACCAAAATTCTTGCATTACTCCCCATGGATTGCAGTTCTGACCAGCATTGAATTTGACCATGCTGATATTTACCGGGATATGGAACACTTGCTGAAGAGTTTTCGCAAATTGATCCGACTTATTCCACCTACCGGTCTCCTCATTGCAAACGGGGATGACCCCGTGATCCTAAAAGAATCCGGAAGGGCAAAATGTCCCGTGATCACTTACGGCCTAACGGGTGACGTTCACTGGAGAGCCACAGATATCTTGACCCTGGAGGATTTCACCACCATGAAGATCCTCAAGGATGAACAGGAATACATGACACTTTCTTCCCCCCTTTATGGGAACCATAATGTCGCCAACCTCCTTTCCACGGTCATCCTGGCCGATCATTTGAAGGTGGAGCGCTCTGTTCTGTCAGAGGCCATGAAAAGTTTTGGCGGGATTAAACGGAGACAGGAAATCAGAGGGGAGAAAAAGGGAATTTTGGTGCTGGATGATTTTGCTCATCACCCAACTGCCGTGAGAGAGACAATTATAGGGGTAAAAGAAAAATATGGGGACCGCAGGCTTTTGGCAGTCTTTGAACCGAGATCCAATACCAGCCGTCGAAATATCTTTCAGAAGAGATATGCCGCTTCATTTGACAAGGCTGATTTGATCCTGATCCCTGAGCCCCCTTTGATGGAAACAATATCCAAAGCGAACCGGTTCTCTTCCTCCAGATTAGTTGAGGATATAAAGAAAAGAGGTTTGAAGGCGTTTTACTCCCCTAACACAGACCACCTACTCGGTGCTATTCTAAGAGTCGTCCGTAAAGGGGATGTCGTTTTGATCATGTCCAACGGATCATTTGATCATCTCCATGAGCGGCTGTTGGAGGCATTATAA
>JAQYVK010000094.1 GCA_030145585.1 Desulfatiglandales bacterium
ATCTCTCACACAAATTTGACAAGAAGGATAATCGATCCCGAAACCGACTCTTTAGGGGAGAGAATGCAGAGCGGGCTCACCGAGCCCTGGATAGACTTCGTCCCATCGCTGAAAGATATGATCTGAGTCTCGGGCAGTTGGCCCTGGCATGGGTTATTGCGCAGCCGGGGACTTCTGCAATCGCCGGGGCCCGTAATGAAGATCAAGTCATGGAGAATGTCGGGGCTGCTGAGGTATGTCTTTCGGAGGCTGATCTAAAGGAAATGAACATAATTGGGCGGACGGTTAC
The DNA here is from genome assembly GCA_030145585.1 of Desulfatiglandales bacterium. Classification (GTDB taxonomy): domain Bacteria; phylum Desulfobacterota; class DSM-4660; order Desulfatiglandales; family HGW-15; genus JAQYVK01. Next base: position 290 of record JAQYVK010000094.1, read on the forward strand.
CGACCCCATGGACGATAACCCTGTTATGTGGGATTGAGGGCAGCCTGCTGTCTTCTTTCTGTGACACAGTAAATACCCTCTCCTGCCACGGTAGGACGGAAACAAAGACTATCTGAAAGGCACGTCGCGCGACGGTGATCGCCGGATGCCCAGCGTTTGACCAGGGCCGGTTCTCGAACAAAAGGTCGGCTCATAGAGATGTAATCAGCGGTCCCTTCAATGAGGAGTTTTTCGGCCACTTGAATGGATCGGATCCCTCCCACCAGGATCAGTGGGATTTCGATAACCCTCTTGAAGACCTTTGCTGAATCTTTAAAATAGGCCTCATTCTCTTCGGATTTGATCCCTTTTCGAATGGTACCGAGTTTCCCTGAAAGAGGGGTTCCCCCGCTCAGCTCGATGGCATCAATGCCCTCTTTTTGTAACATGGCGCCTACTTTTACTGCATCTTCCAGGCTCAATCCGTCATCTATAAAATCCTGCGAGTTCATCTTGACAAGAATCGGAAAATCATTCCCCACTTCGGTTTTCAGACGCCTGAGGACCTCCAGCAAAGCCCTGGCTCGATTTTCTAAAGGCCCGCCGTATTCATCTTCGCGCTTGTTGAATGCGGGTGATAAAAATTGGCTAAAGAGGTACCCGTGTGCGGCGTGTATTTGGACCCCGTCAAACCCAGCCTCCCTCGCCCTGTATGCGGCATGGCCAAAGGACTCAACCACCTCTTGAATATCCGCCACAGTCATCTCCCGGTGTGCGGATTCCCTAATTTCTTCCAACCGGGATGGGGCCAAAAGGACCTGTTTGGTCAGTTTGGGATCTGCATAGAGTCCCCCATGGACGATTTGGGACACGATCCGACCACCCAGATCATGAACCGCTCTTGTCATCTGGCGAAACCCTTCGATGAGATCATCCCTGTAAATACCCAATTGCCCGACCGAACATTGGCCATCCGTCCGGACGTAGGCGTAACTGGTGATGATCAGACCGACACCTCCCCTCGCAAGTCCCGACATAAGATCCACGAGCGCAGGCGTACACGCCCCTTCCGGTGTTGCCATTCCCTCCCATGTCGCGGAGCGTACGAATCGGTTGGCCAGTTCCATCCCATTGATTTCTGTGTTTTCAAACGGTTTGGTCATATCTATTGGGTGGCCTTTTGTCTATCCCTTATCCTTTGAGGCAAGTTCCCTCAATATCTCGAGGTTTTTGTCAATTCGTTTCTTGTTGGCCTTGAGGTTGGCTTTGTTGGGTTTGTCTTTCCAACTGGCAATTCTTTTCTTTTTTTTTGTTGGTGAAGTCATGATTATATCTCCTTTGATTACATCATAATAGTTCAGCCACTAAGGCACCAGGTCACAAAGAAAAGATGCTAATTTCAAAACAATATATATAAGGAAGAAATCATTCCTAAAAAAATCAGATGGCGCTTTTCCTTTTTGTAAGTCATTTTGAATTATCTAAGCATCTTAGTGTCTTCGTGTCTTGGTGGCTGAACTTTTAGGTTAATGGTTTATGCATATGCCCTCTATCGATCGTCCAAAACACCCGATTCCATTGTCACCGTGCGGATGAAATAGAAAGTTATTTTGGATATTTTATAGAGAGGTCGACGGGCCTTTGGAGTCAAGTTCGGGCCGACACGGGAATGTGCGTTACGCAGTCGTTGAATGGGATTGTTGCGTGAGTCTTTCCCTGGCTTTTTGTTTCATTCTTTTCTTCTTTCGGCGGCGTCGACGGTCCAGTTCACGGCTGCGTTCACTCTTTTTGTGCCTTGACATAAAAAATTTGCCTCCTCTTCGTTTTTATTACCAGTTTATCGCAGGAATCCCTCGACTTTGAATTTCCAACCAGGATTCCAAGTCACGGGATTATCCACTATCTCAAATCTTTTCATTTGAACATGATATATCTAATATTTAACGGAAGTATGCTAAATAGTCAAGGCCGGAAACCGGGGCGGCCTAAATATAGGCATGACGGGTAAGGCTGAATTCGTTTAAAGGGGAATCATTTCAAGGCTTATATCCACAGCTTTCGCGGAATGGGTGAGGGCTCCGACGGAAATGATATCCACACCCGTTTTGGCGATCTGCTCGATGTTTTTGAGGTTGATACCACCCGATGCCTCGAGGGGAACCCTGCCGTTTGAAAGTCGGACAGCCTCTTTAAGCCTGTGGGGAGACATGTTATCGAGCAGGACCACATCAGCACCTGCCTGAATCGCCTCTTCAAGCGCCTCGAGATCCTCCACTTCCACCTCCACCTTGATGGTATGGGGCACTTTACGCTTTGCCAAATCCACGGCATTGGTGATAGAGCCTGCTGCACTAATGTGGTTGTCCTTTATTAAAACGCCGTCATATAATCCCATCCTATGATTGAACCCCCCGCCCATACGGACCGCATACTTGTCAAACAGCCTGAGGCCGGGGGCTGTCTTCCTGGTATCAACCAACCTGACTTTCTGTAAACCGACTTTGTCCACATAGGTCTTTGTGAGGGTCGCAATTCCGCTCATTCGCTGCAAAAAATTTAGGGCCGTACGCTCTCCCTTCAATATGGCATTGGCAGGTCCGGTTATTTGACAGATTTTTTCCCCTTCCTGAACAACCTGACCGTCCTCGAAATAGTCCTCGGATATTATTTCAACGGAAAGCATTCTAAACACTTTGATGAAAACAGGCAGGCCTGCCAGTACCAACGTCTCTCGTGCCAGGAGCGAGGCTCTTCCTTTAAGATCCGGATCTATTGTGGCATTCGTGGTCAAATCCCCGGAACCCAGGTCCTCTTCAAGGGCCTTGCGAATAAGGCTGCCTACTATTATCTGATCGTCAAACATCGATGGACTCAAAAAGATTCAAGTTCTGGTTTAACTTCTCCAATTTTTGATCCAAGGCTCCTACCTTCTCCCTGACCTCTTCAACAATCTCTGTGGGCGCTTTTTCCAAAAATTGGTTATTGTTCAATTTCTTATTTGCAACCGCCAATTCTTTTTCAATCGCCCTTATTTGCTTCCTTAACCGTTCTTTCTCTTCCTGGAAGTCCAACAAACCTTCAAGGATCACATGAACCTGGTTTTCGTCGAATACCGCCGTTGCAGATGCCTCAGGTTTAGCGACACTTGCCTCTGCGGACGCTGAATCCACCCGGGCCAGATTTTGAATCTGGCTGATGTTTCGGCGGATGATGTCTCGATCTCTACTGTCCGGAATCTCCATCAAAATACTGACATGTTTTGAGGGGGGTATATTCATCTCACCACGGATATTGCGAACACCTGTTATAATCCCCTTGACCAGGTCCATCTCCTTAAGGGCCTCCTTATCGGATATAAAGTCTGAGGCCACGGGGAACTCGGCAACCATAATGCTTCCCTCGGTATCCGGAAGCCTCTGCCATATCTCTTCCGTAACAAAAGGCATAAAGGGATGGGTGATTCTTAAAACCCCAGTGAGCACCATCTTTAAAACATCCCGCGAGGATTGCTTGCGGGAACCATCATCACCATAAAGATCCTGTTTGGCCATTTCTAAATACCAATCACAAAACTCATGCCAAACGAACTGGTAGCAGAGGCTGGCTGCATCATTGAAACGATATTCATCAAGAGACTTGGTTATTTGATCACTGACTTGCCCAAGTCTCGTCAAGATCCACCGTTCCGCGAGGGAATATCGGACATTTTTTTGCTCAACGTTCACCTCTTCATCCAAGTTCATGAGGACGAATCGTGCGGAGTTCCATATTTTGTTGACAAAATGACGGTATCCCGAAATACGCTCTTCGGAGAGTTTGACATCCCTGCCCTGGACAGCAAAGGCCGCAAGGGTAAAGCGAAAGGCATCGGTGCCGAACTGATCGATGACCTCCAAAGGATCAATAACATTCCCTATGGTTTTGCTCATCTTCTTCCCTTCAGCGTCTCTGACAAGGGCATGGATATAGACATCCTTAAAAGGCACATCGCCCATGAAATGAAGCCCCATCATCATCATCCTTGCCACCCAAAAGAAGAGAATATCAAAACCGGTCACCAAAACGGATGTAGGATAAAAGGTTTTCAGCTCCGCCGTGGTATCGGGCCAACCCAGGGTTGAAAAAGGCCAGAGGGCCGAGCTAAACCATGTATCGAGGACGTCTGTTTCCTGTCTCAGATCTTTGGACTTGCATGAAAGGCAGGATTCGGGTTCTTCTCTAGCCACCGTGATTTCGCCGCATGCATTGCAGTACCAGGCCGGAATTCGATGCCCCCACCAAATCTGTCTTGAGACACACCAGTCTCTGATATTATTCATCCACTCGTAATAGACGCCTTCCCAGTTGGAAGGAACAATCCGTGTCTTTCCCTCCTTGACGGCAGCAATCGCCTTTTCAGCGAGGGGGGCAACCTTAACAAACCACTGCTTTGACAGTAGTGGTTCGATCATACTCTTACAACGATAACAGTGTCCGACGGCATGACGGTAGGGTTCGATCTTTTCGAGAAGGCCCGATTTCTTCAGGTCATCGAGGATTCTTTCCCTACATTCAAAACGGTCCATACCTTCGTATGGGCCGGCCAGGGCATTCATTTTACCGTTTTCATCAATAACCTTTATCCGTTCGAGCTGATGGGTATTCCCGATGTCAAAATCATTGGGATCGTGCGCCGGGGTGATCTTCAGGGCTCCCGTACCGAATTCTTTATCCACGTATCGATCATAAATCACCGGTATAGGCTTGTTCAAAACAGGTAACAGGACACTCGAGTCTGAGAGGTGTTCATACCGCTCATCCTCTGGATTGACGGCCACAGCCGTATCCCCCAGAAGGGTTTCAGGACGGGTTGTCGCAACGGTCAAATACCCCTCCCCTTTTTCAAACAAATAGCGGATATAATAGAGGGAACTGTCCATTTCTTGATGTTCCACTTCAAGATCGGCCAATGCCGTGTGGCATCGGGTGCACCAGTTAATGATGTAATCTCCTCTGTAGATCAGATTCTCTTCATATAGGTGGACAAACACTTCCTTCACGGCCCGGGAAAGCCCTTCGTCCATAGTAAATCTCTCTCGACTCCAGTCACAGGAACTTCCCAACCTTCTCAACTGATTGATAATCACACCGCCATATTTTTTTCTCCACTCCCAGACCAACTCAATAAATTTTTCGCGACCTACCTGGTGACGATCGGTCCCTTTGGCGGTGAGATCCTTTTCGACCACATTCTGGGTCGCAATACCGGCATGGTCCGTGCCTGGCTGCCAAAGCACATTATAGCCTTTCATCCTCTTATACCTGCACAGGATATCCTGAAGCGTATTATTGAAGGCATGACCCATATGCAAAGAACCTGTGACATTTGGAGGAGGAATTACGATACAATAGGGTTCTTTTTCAGAGGTTGCCTCACCCTGAAAGAGGCCATTCTCTTCCCAATACTTATACCACCTATCTTCCACTTCACTAGGTTCATAACCTTTCGCTAATGTCTCTTTTTGCATCAACAAAACTCCTGAAATAAAATAGGCAATTCATCAAGGTCGTAAGCAAACAAAAAAGGGGCTGCAACAGAAGCAACCCCTAAGATAAACACATATTTTCAATTTTTTAAAGCTATTTTTTAATCAACCATATCAATCCGAAATCGTTTCTAGGCTTTGCTTCAGGGCATCTATAGCTTCAGTAATAACCCTTTCAGCAACTTCGATCATGGTTTCCCTTGTGACCCTTTCGACCACCTCCTGAACGACCCGGCTCACGATGTCTTCAATGACCTGCTCTGAAATCCCGACCGTTGTCTCCGGCGCAGACTCGACAGACATCTCTTCCGGCTCCTCAAATGCCGATTCCGCGGTTTCAAAATCGGAAAGTTCTTGCTCGGATGGCTTTTCTTCAAGGGGTGTTAGGAGTTCTGCTGCTGCTGCCTCATCAATATCATCAAGGGTTTGCCCCGATATTCCAATATCTTCTTCAAAGTCGAGCGTCAATGCTTCGGTCGGCCCCTTGCCTTCCTCAATGTCCAACGATATGATTTCGGTGGGCGCCTTATCTTCGTCAAGATCCATTCCTATTCCTTCAGCAGGTGCCTCCTCAAAATCTAATGTTACATCTTCAATTTCCGCGGCCTTAAGCATTTCTCCAAGTTCCTTTTCAGAGATATCTTTCTCATCAACCTCTTCTACCTCCCCGAAATCCAATGTCATTTCTTCGATATCTGCCTCTTGCATCATTTCTTTGATATCTTCTTTCGGGACTTCTTCAGCCTCACTCTCTTTCGCTTCTACGAGGTCGCCCGCCAATGCTTCCGCAGGTTCTTCTTCCTGTGCTAAATCTGATTCGTTTTCTTCAGGCAGCAACCCTTCTTCCAGTGATTCCAGATTCAACATTTCGGTGGGGGCATCTTCAAGCATTTCTTCAAGTTCATCTTCGGAGATCTCGCCTTTCGCTTCCTGTTTCTCAGGCTCAAGTTGTGGGGCCTCATTAAGGTCCGATAAAGACAAACCGGCCAGATCAAGGTTGGATGCGGAGTGATCCAGACTCTCTTCATCCAATAAATCACCGATACTGGTTATCTCATCTGTTGCAAATCCAAACTCTTCTTGGTCTTCATCAGTCGGGTCTTCTTCCGCCGGAACCGTCTCTTCTTTCTTTTCACCTTCCGCAGCCCTTGCCGGCCCTTTGTCAACAAGATCCACGAGTTCTATAATGTCATCTTCAAATTCTGAAGCCTTTTTTTCCATATCGTCCAGGGAGAGATCGTCCAATTCAAAATTAAGCAAATCCTCTTCATCGATCAGCTCTTCTCCCACCTTTTGATTGTCTTTTTCCATTATTGGCTCCATCTATGAAATAAAATTCCTTACCTGAATTTAACTTAGTTTAGCAATTATAAACGCAAAAGGGTGTTATTGTCAAGTTTTTTGGTATTGTGATTAGTTAGACGTACTCAATTAAAAATTATAAATATACAATATATTCAAGTTAAGATCTGCTTGTACCCAAATCTTCCTTATAGGTTTTCAAAAAGGGTTTATCTCCAAAAGAGTTGGTTGATAGATTAAGTCAAAAAGCTCAGGGGTCGAGTAAATTGAATTTGGCCATTCAATCCCGTGCAGAACACCAGGCACTCCTGCTTTTTCCTGTTGATATCTTTATTGACCTCGATCGGAAAAATTGTTAAAAATGAACTACCCGCAGCAGAGCTGTGAGGTATCAGATGTCATGCCGGTCCCGGATCAAGTCCGGGATGACGGATCCGGCATCCAGTTTAGATTTCTGGATCCCGACTTTTATCCTCCTTTGGAGGATTAGCCGGGATGACGACTCGCCGCAAGCGGATGGGGTATTAAAAAAATATCTCGTATGAGTACTCAAAGGGCGATTAGCTCAGTTGGATAGAGCGTTGGTCTCCGGAACCAGAGGTCGCGCGTTCGAGTCGCGCATCGCCCACCACTAATATAAAGGACTTAGACATTTTTCTAAGTCCTTTTTTTGATTCAAGCACGATCACACTTGGACCCTCCCATGCTGAAGTTATGGCACCACTCTGGTCTCGTAGTTCATTGTCGCGATGGTCAGCCATGATGTCTTCATCACTACTTACAATTTACCCAATGTGAATTGACAACTTCCCTTACCTTGAAGGGCCTTGTTATGAGCAATTCCCTTGTCTAATGGATCATATTTTGATATACTTTATTAAGTTAAGTGCTTTAAATCATTAAATTCACAGGCGGGAAGTAGTGGCTTGGGAGGAGGATCGTGACCAATGAATAGTCTCATAAAGAAAATTTTCATATTTGGTATTCTGGGTGGGATTCTCTACTTCTTTTTGAGCTTTCACCTGATTTTCATTAATAGCACGATAAAGTTGCTGGGAAAATCAAGCCTAACCTTGGAATATACCTTTTTTAACGCGAAGGGAAAAGCCAACGCTACGATTCTCTCCCATGATGACCTCCGGGAGAACGGCATTGGTGAGATTCTCGTTGAGATGGGTAAAATGAGTGAGGATCAATACACGAGACTCATGAGGAAATATGAACCAGATGAAGAGGATTAGGCCCCAATTGAGCGTAAGCAAAATTGAGGAGGATGGTAATAAATAAGGATCGTGGGCATCTTTGACTTTTACTGAATTAGGGTAAAGGTAAAGGTTACACTTCAAAATCAACTTTAATCTTAAACATCCTCACAGCCGGCAAATTCCGAATCTCCCCTACCCCCGTCGCGGCTGATATTTCATTTAAAGCATTATCGATGTAAGCCATATTCTCGGCTATAAATGTGAACCATACGTTGTACCCATGGTTCCTCAAATAATTGTGGGTAACGCCTGGATAACGATTAACGGTTTCCACGAATTTAGCTAATTTTTGTTCCGGGACCCTGGCCGCACAAAGGGTGCTCGTAAAGTTAAGCTTTTTAGAATTAAAATTACCTCCGATGCGTCTTATGACTCCCTCTTCTTTTAACCGTTTCACCCGCTCAAGAATCTCATCCTCAGACAGCTGCAACCGGGTTGCAAGTTCCTGAAATGGTCTCTCCGTTATGGGAAAATCTGACTGTATTTCGTTTATAATGGCTCTATCGCTGTCATCCATATTGTTTTTCCGAATTCTTCGTCATTCCTCGTACTCCCAATCGTCAACTGACTATACCTCATAAAAAGTAATCACGAAATTGAGAAAGCACGAAGATCGAAATCAGTTTTATTGGTTTTATTGGTTCAATTGGTTTCATTGGTTTGATTCGTTCTGTCTACTCTGCTTTTAAGAAGGTCTTTGTGTTTTTCAACCAATTAAACAAATAAGACCAATCGAACAAATAAAACAGGTATGAGGTAACGCGCTCTGATTACTGATGACTGCCTACCTTTTTATGACTTTGGGTTCCTGAACCGGCCGTGTTGGGCCCTTTTGAGTGATTTGGGGATGTAACCCCTTGGGGGGCTGATACATACACAAAGGTTCCTCCTCCATAAAATCTCCGGTCGCTTCATAGGCTCTTGCACGACACCCACCGCAAACTCTCGCATATTCACACTGACCGCATTTCCCTTTGTAAGCTGAAAAGTCTCTGAGTTGTTTGAAAATTTCCGAATTTTGCCAGATCTCTCCGAAGGATGCCTTGCGTAAGTCACCACTGTTGAGTTCAAGGTATCCGCAGGGTTGAAGAATGCCTTCGTAAGAGATAAAAGCAAAAGAGGTCCCCCCTAGGCAACCTCGCGTCATGGCATCCAGGCCATAGGTTTCGAAATCGACCTTCTCGCCCTTCTTATGGGCTTCTTGTCGGAGGATTCGATAGTAATGGGGTGCGCAGGTTGCCTTGAGATGAATCGGTGCCTCCCTACCCTCATCATAAAACCAGTGTAACAATTTCTCATACTCCAGGGCGTCAATCTCCTGGTTTACCATATCTTTTGCACGCCCGGTCGGAACCAGCAGGAATATGTGATGGGCAACCGCTCCCAGTTCTATCACCATACTAAGTATTTCTTTTATTTCATGGACGTTGTGTTTGGTAACGGTAGTGTTGATCTGGAATTCGATACCCGCTTTCTTGAGGCTTTCTATCCCCTCCAACGAACCCTCAAATGCCCCCGGGACCTTTCTGAATGCATCATGATTGATGGCACTCGCCCGATCAATGGACACACTGACCCGCTTAATTCCTGAAGACTTCATTTTTTCCGCAATCTCAGGGGTTAAGAGCGTTGCGTTGGTGGCCATGACCATCCGAAGGCCCAGCCCGTCTCCATAGGAAGCTAATTCAAAAATATCCTCTCTTAAAAGAGGTTCTCCCCCCGTTAAAATGATAATCGGCTTGCCGATAACCGCAATCTGATCCATGACCTCCTTACATTTTTCCGTACTCAATTCTCCGGGGTAAGGTCCTTTGTCAGCCGCGGCCCTGCAGTGGACACAATTCAGGTTACAGGATCTTGTGACCTCCCAAGCTACCAGTCTCAGCATGTTCTTATGGTGTGGATGGCCTTTATTCATAAATCTTTACTCGGATCAGTATTGTGTTTTGCATTTACCTTGTCATGCCGGTTGTGAAAATTGTTCCTTACAACCGGTCGCCTGCCGGTTATGAAAATTGTCCTTTACAACCTGCCGGGCTTTATTTTATTTTGCTTGCCCAAGAACATGGGCCGCTTCTTTTGCAAAATAGGTCACGATCAGGTCCGCCCCAGCCCTCTTTATGGAGGTCAACATCTCCATCATCACCCGGGAGCCATCGATCCATCCCTTCTCATGAGCCGCCTTTACCATGGCATATTCGCCGCTCACATTGTATGCGGCCAACGGCAAAAGGCACTCTTCCCGGACTCTCCTTATAATGTCGAGATAGGGCAATGCGGGTTTGACCATGATCATGTCGGCCCCTTCTTCCATATCAAGAATGGCCTCCTTGATGGCCTCAAGGGCATTGGCGGGGTCCATCTGATAACCCGCTCTGTCTCCAAACTGAGGGGTACAATCTGCGGCCTCTCTGAATGGGCCATAAAAAGCAGATGCGTATTTGACCGCGTAGGAGAGAATCCCAGTATCAGTAAAATGTTTGGAATCCAGTTCACTTCTGATCGCCCCTACACGACCGTCCATCATATCAGAGGGGGCAACGATGTCGGCACCCGCCCTGGCATGGCTTACTGCCTGACGGGATAAAACTTCTAGGGTGGCATCGTTGTCAACCTCGTTGTTATTAAGGATACCGCAATGCCCATGTTCAGTATACTCGCAGAGACATACGTCCGTCACCACGACCATCTCCGGTAGATTGTCCTTGATAGCCCTAATAGCCATCTGAACGATGCCGTCTTCAGCATAAGACCTGGTTCCGACCGCATCTTTTGTGTCAGGGATTCCGAAAAGAATGACTGAGGGTATACCCAGCGACCACGCCTCCTTTGCTTCTTGAACGACGCCATCAATCGAAAACTGATACTGGTCCGGCATGGAGGGAATGGGTTCTCTTTCTATTTGGCCATGTTTTACAAAAAGAGGATAGATGAAATCTATAGGGGATAGTGTGGTCTCTCTGACCATTTCTCTAATGGTGGGCGATTGCCGCAGTCTTCTCGGTCGAATTTTCATCATTCATCCTCTGTTATGAGTTATCGGGAAGACGTTCAGGAGTGGTCACTTTCCTTGATCTCTTCGTCGGTTAGGTAGCACGCCGGGTCTGGCGCCCAAATATCACCGGATACCGCTTCCGCTCGGACTCTGAAATTCCCCCCACAGATATCCAGCCATTGACAGGTTGAACAGCGGCCCTTTACATGCTTTCTCTTGTCTTTCAATTTGGCCATGAGAGGATTGGAAAGATCCGTCCAAATTTTGCTGAAGGGTCGATCCAGGACATTGCCGAAGCTTTCGTGTCTCCAAAATTGGTCGGCATGGACGGTCCCGTCCCAGCTGATGCATCCGATGCCCCTTCCGGAGCTGTTCCCTTCATTCATTTGGAGGAGTTTTAGGACCTCCCCTGCTCTTGGGTCTTTCTCCTTTAGCATCCTTTGGTACAGATAGGGGCCGTCCGCATGGTTGTCAACAGTCAGGACTTCTTTTGCCAATCCCCTTTCATGGAGATCCTTTGTCCGATCCATGATTAAATCGACCACCTGGCGAGTCTCCTCGTGGCTCAGGTCCTCCTCCACCAATTCCGAACCTCGCCCGGCGTAGACCAGATGATAAAAGCAGACTCTCGGAATATCATATTCTTCAAGGAGGTCAAAAATGAGCGGGACTTCATTTTGGTTCATTCGATTTATAGTAAACCGCAACCCAACCTTGAGTCCCACCTCCTGGCAATTTTTTATACCCGTCAAGGCCTGTCGATAGGCCCCTTTTTTACCCCGAAACCGGTCATTGACCTGCTCCAGGCCGTCTAAACTAACCCCTACATAAGAGAGGCCCACTTCTTTTAATTCTTCCGCCTTTTCCTTGGTGATCAGGGTGCCGTTCGTGGAAATGACAGCCCGCATGCCTTTCCCCACGGCGTAGCTGGCAAGTTCTACCAGATCCTGACGCACGAGGGGCTCTCCCCCGGAAAAGAGGAGAACCGGCACCCCGAAATCGGCCAAGTCATCGATCAAGACCCGTGCCTGATCTCCTGTCAGCTCTTTTTCATGGCTTTTTTCAACCGCATGGGCATAGCAATGGATGCATTTCAAATTACAGGCGCGGGTTACATTCCAGACCACGACCGGTTTTTTATCTGCTGAAAACTGAAGAAGGTGGGAGGGAAGATCCTTTGATCGCCTTCCGTAGCGAAGGGCATCAGAGGGTTCCACCGTCCCACAGTATAGTTTGGATATGCCAATCATTTTCTTTTATTATTCCTCTCCCAATTAGTTGAGAAAAAGGGGTCCAGGATTCGAGGGTTCAAGGATTCAAGTGGTTGTTTTTTGATCATTTCATCAGTGCTTAAGCAGTTTTACAATCGCTTGAGGTCTTTCCTTTCTTCTCTCGAAAATGAAATTTCAAATGGAATTCACGCCTTCAGGAAAGAGAGTATCTGCATTTCACGTTCAAAGTTCTATCGAGAACTCTATCAGTATACACTTGACCCCTCGAATCCCTGCCCGTCGTCTTTGTGGCGGGCACGAACCCTTGAGCCCTTTGGACAGCGATTTCACCCGATTCCATAACACCCTGAGCCCCTATGGCTTAATATATCAACCAACTCTTTTGGAGATGATCCTTTTTTAATATTCCTCTTCACTTTCCTACTATGAATCCTTTTCATGACCCTCAATTTTAAATTGCTCATAATCCTCACGATAAAACTTCGTTACGAGACCGTTGATAAACTTTTCCATGTCGGTGACCGCCTCTCCGTTGATGACAAAATTCTGCGTCCCGGATCGGTCCTTTACCAGTTTCAGGCCGTATTCGAGTTTCTTAGCCAGCTGAAAAGTAAGGGGCCCAGCCTCCTCACCCGTCTCAATTGCCTGTCTGATCAATTCATCTATGGCACTGTCGTCGAGTGAAATATTTATCTCGAGCTTGTCGAAAAGAGAAGACTCCTCCAATTTAATCTGCTGGTACATATCAAGGAAATCTTCAAAAGCGCTGGTGATATCTGAGGTCCTGCGAAGGTAGATCTCCGAAACCAGATCAATCCGCAGGTCATTTATTTCCAACCCCGATCTCTTTTGAAAATCACCAGATCTTGCTGCAATGAACCCTCGTAGGTCGTCGAGCTCCTTTTCCGCCGCTTTCCCAAACCTTTCCATAAGTTCAGGACTATCCGGGTTCTGCTTCAGAGATTTGAGCTCTGCCTCAGGATTGTCGACCAACTCAGGGGTCACCACGAGTTTTTTAATCTCGGTGGAAGGAAGATGCTTTTCGAAAGCTATTAGGACCCTCTCCATGGCTCCCACGAGACCACGGGCACCGGTCTTTTCTTTGGCAGCCATCTCAGCTATCTTGTCCAGGGCCTCGTCTTCAAATTTCACATCAATTCCATACGCGTTAAAATCCTGTCTCTTGCTGAGGATAATGGGATTGTTGGGATTTTTTAGGATCTCACCGAGATCTTCCTTCGTGAGCTCATCAAAGACGACGAGCACAGGTAATCGACCCACGAATTCAGACTCAAATCCGAATTCATTGAGGTCCTGTGCCGTCACCTCTCTTAATATATCCCAGGGGATTTCACTTGGCCGTACATCGGCTTCGAAACCCAGGCCCTGCTTTTGGAGCCTCTTTTTGATAATTTCAGCCAAATCCCCAAAGGCGCCGCTCATGATAAAAAGGATATTCTTTGTATTGACGACCTTTTTTTCTTTCTTACCGGTCCGTCTGTAATGTTCGATTGCCTGAATTTGAGAGACTGCATCGTGTGGGACCTTCAGATCTATTTCGGTCTCTTCCATCGGTTTGAGCAGGGCCCTTTGGACCCCGGTCCGGGAGACATCATGACCTATAATGTTTCTCGCCGACGCGATTTTATCAATCTCGTCGATATAGATTATACCGTTTTCCGCCAGTTCGATATCATCGTCTGCTTCCTGAACCAAGTCACGAATCAGGTCGTCTACATCGCCTCCCACGTACCCTGTTTCGCTGAATTTGGTGGCATCACCCTTGACAAAGGGGACGCCCAGCTTTTGGGCGATCAGTTTGATGATATAGGTTTTACCCACCCCTGTCGGGCCGATCATGAGGACATTATTCTTGATCATCCCCACGCCCACTGTTTTTTTCTTACCAGCTTGTTTTTTAAGATGCTCAATCCTGTTAAAATGGGTGCAAATTTTGGTGGACAAGACGGCCTTGGCGGCATTTTGTTTTACGATAAAACTTTCCAGATGGTCCTCAAGTTCCTCAGGCAGCATATCAAATGATGGGACGTCCTCTTTTTCTTCCCCTGATACGCCTTCGTCAGTTGATACTCCCTGAGCTTTTGGGAACAGAAAAGGGGAGATAATCTTTATACGATTCCCATATTTTTTTGAAAGGTATTCGCTCAGCTCCTTTTCCAGCTCTTTCTGGTCTGGCAGCTTTCCGCTTTCCTCATTTTCAGTTTCATTCTTATAATCCATGATGATGACCCCTATATTAATCTAAAAATTTAATCGATTCTTTCTGACAAAAAAAGGGTTTATGGCAGTCTCCCTTGAAAACCCTTATCAAATATATGCATTGGTGTCAGGGTTTTCAACCCTAATAAGGCGAGGGTTCTTTATTGACTCTGCCCCGTATTTCATTTAAAAAGAATTCAATCATGGCCACATATTTTGGCTTAATTTCTTATATGTGGCCTTTATGCCCACATATATTGGCTTAATTTCTTATATGTGGCCTTTATGCCCACATATATTGGCTCGGGATTTATTATATGTGGGTCTGATGCCCATATATATTGGCTCAATTTATTATATGTGGGCCTGAAAGCCCACATATATTGGCTCAATTTCTTATATGTGGGCCTGAAAGCCCCCTTCGTGCGACGGCATAGGCCCATCCTGCGGATGGGCTGTAAAAACCAGTTTTAGCTATGATTTTGGGGACTTCAGTGGTGCTTATAATCCATCAAAGGCCTCCTGCGAGCTAAAACCTCCCTAGAGGATAAATCCCAAAAGGCTTAAGGTAATCTCTTTGTCACCTTTCTATAGGATATCAAATAGTTAAAAAAAATCAAGGAGTATCAGATGGTTTCCCGCCTAGAGGTCAGTTTGAAACAGGCGCTGATGGACGCCGAAGGGGCGAGTGTAAAGCGAAAGGCGAAAGATTATTTTGGCATTGGGGTAGAAGATATCCGTGTCATTCGTGTCCTGACCATCGATGCAAATCTGGATCCTGATCAGTTGGAAGCGGCGAGAACCCGTATCTTCACCAATCCGGTCACGGAAGATTCCGCCTTTTCATCCGTCTCAAGGGAGTTTGACTGGATAATCTGGATCGGTTACCGCCCAGGGGTGAGAGATACACAGGGCAGCACAGCTGTTGAAGCCATTGAAGATCTGTTAAAGATAACATTTCAACCGCATGAGGCTATTTTCACGTCCAAACTTTATAGCATCAGAGGTGACCTTTTAGAGCGCCAGGTACAAAAGATCGCCCAGGAAGTTCTTGCCAACGACATCATCCAACAGTGGAAGATCTATTCGAAGGAGCAGTGGAATCCTGATCAGGGTATCGGTTTTATCGTGCCGAAGGTTGTTCTGAATCATGAACCCCAGGTAAGGACCATTGACATAGGGACGGATGAGGGTTTGAAGCGGATTTCCACGGAACGGAATCTCGCCCTTCAGGAGAGTGATATCCCCGTAATCCGTCAATACTTTCTGAGGGAGGATGTCCTTGCGGAGAGGAAAAAACATGGGCTGTCCTTGCCCACGGACGTGGAACTTGAATACATCTCCCAAGCACGCAGTGACCATTGCAATCACAATACCTTCAAAGGGCTTTTCAATTATCACGATCTCTCCAGCGGAGATAAAGAAGTTGTCAATAATCTTTTCAAGGTCTGTATTGAGGCGCCGACACAGAAAATCAAGGATCAAAAAGATTGGGTCCTATCCGTCCTGTGGGATAATGCCGGGGTCGCTCGTTTTGATGACCAACATTCCTATGTCATTACCGGGGAAACCCACAACAGCCCCTCCAACATGGAAGCCTATGGTGGCGCCATCACCGGCATCGTTGGCATTTACCGGGACCCTATGGGGACAGGAAAAGGCTCAAGGCTTATTTTAGGGATGTACGGGTATTGTGTGGGCCACCGGGATTATAATGGAGAGCTGAGACCCCATCTGCATCCCAGGCGGCTTCTTGATGGGGTTATCGAAGGCGTGAGAGACGGAGGAAACAAGAGCGGGGTTCCCACCCCCTTTGGACAAGTCCTTTTTGATGACAGCTTTATGGGCAAATGCCTGGTTTTCGTAACGGCCTTGGGTATTATGCCGGCGAAGATCAACCATGAGTCATCCCACCAGAAAACAACCGTTCCGGGTGATCTGATTATCATGTCAGGAGGAAGGGTGGGAAAGGACGGTATTCATGGGGTGACCGCCGCCTCAGAGACCTACGGCGAGCATACCCCGGCAGGTCACGTCCAAATCGGGGATCCCTACACACAGAAAAAAATGCATGACTTTTTAATAGAAGCAAGGGATGAGGGACTCATATCATTTATTACCGATAATGGTGGAGGGGGGCTCTCCTCTTCAATCGGAGAATCCGCCCTTTTCAGTAACGGTTGTCGCGTGGATCTCGAGAAGGTGCCCCTAAAGTATGATGGCCTGGATCAATGGGAAATTTGGGTGTCGGAATCCCAGGAAAGAATGACCATTGCGGTAAAACCGGAGCATCTCGATCGCTTCATGGTGCTCTCTTCCAAACACGCTGTGGAGAGCACTGTTATTGGCGAGTACAACGATTCAGGTTACCTCAGGCTGGATTATAAGGAGACGACCTGTGCCCTGATAAGGACGGATTTCCTCGAATCCGATTTTCCACAGTGGCAATTTGATGCTGAATGGACGCCCCCGGAAATGAGGGGACTCATAGAACCGGTCTTGGAGGACCCTGAAAAGCATGGTCCTCTCCTCCAAGCCATGCTGGCACGTCCAAATATCTGTTCAAAAAACTGGATCGCCCGTCAATATGATCATGAAGTCCAGGGAGGCAGCGTAATCAAACCATTGGTGGGTAAAGAGAGGGATGTGGCCAGTGACGCGGCGGTGGTCAGGCCTGCTCTTGATTCTGAGCGAGGGTTAGCCGTCACCCAGGCCCTTAACCCCTTCTATTCCCAAATAGATACTTATCACATGACAGGGATTACTATTGACGAAGCTGTTAGAAGGGTATTGGCCGTCGGTGGGAATCCTGATCACCTTGGTGGGGTGGACAATTTTTGCTGGCCCACCATTCAATACCACCCCGTACAAAACCCTGACGGGAAATTCAAGGCCGCTCAGTTGGTCCGGTCCAACTGGGCATTGCGGGATTATTGTGAAGCCTTCGGGATTCCCCTTTTATCCGGGAAAGACAGCATGTATGTGGACGGAAATTTGGAAGGACCCTATGGCGAGAAACGCAAAGTATCGGGGATGCCCGTTCTGCTGTTCACAGTTTCAAGTGTGATAGAGGACATAAACACCTGTATCACTATGGATGCTAAATTCCCTGGGGACCTCATTTATGTCCTTGGGGAGACAAAAGACGAGTTGGGTGGGAGCGAATACTATCAAATGATGGGAGAGGTCGGTTGCAACGTCCCTAAAGTGGATGTGAAAAAAATGCCGCCTCCTTATGTAGCCCTTTCTAAAGCCATTCAACAGGGCATGGTCTCTTCAGCACACGCCGTCACAAGAGGCGGACTCGGTGTTCACTTGGCCATGACCGCAATGGCCGGAGAACTTGGAATGGAAATCCACCTCGAAAATGTCCCCGCCGGTAGAGAGCTTTCAGATACGCGGATCCTCTACTCAGAATCGGCGGGTCGATTTGTTCTGACTGTAGACCCGGGAAAAAAGGATCTGTTTGAAAATTTTTTTCACGGCATGAAGCTCGGACTGATAGGCACCGTGACAAAATCCCCTCTTTTCCGTGTAATAAATAGGAATGGGGTTGCTCTGATCGAAGAGGATGTGATGCAACTGAAAGCGTGTTGGAAAAAACCTTTCGGAGGATTGGTATGAGGCCCGTTAGAGCTCTCGTTCTTACCGGTTACGGCTTGAACTGCGATTATGAAACGGACTATGTCCTTAAATTGGCGGGGGCCGAGTCCCACAGGATCCATGTCAACGAACTCATTTTGGGAGGGAATTCGGAATCAGAGACAGGGCTGGAAAACTACCATATTTTGGTCGTGGGTGGTGGTTTTAGCTGGGCTGACGATCATGGTGCGGGTGTGGTCCTCGCTTCGAAAATGAAATTCAACCTCGGGGATGAGATTGAACGATTTCTGCATCAGGGAAAGCTGATCATTGGAATCTGCAACGGCTTCCAGGCCCTCGTGAACTTCGGTCTCTTCCCCGGCTACAACGGGAACTATCAGGAAAGAACGTTTGCCATCACCCACAACGATTCCGGCAACTTTGTCGATACCTGGGTACATCTGAAAGTAAATCCTCTATCTCCATCAATCTTCACAAAGGGCATTGACACCATAGACCTGCCGGTAAGGCATGGGGAGGGGAAATTCTATGCACCTGAAAGAGACCTCCGGCATTTGATCGAGAACAACCAGGTGGTCATGCAATATGCGGATGACAAGGATGAGGTGGCCAATGGCCGGTGGCCTATGAATCCCAACGGCTCCTTGGCGGATATCGCCGGGATATGTGATCCCACAGGCCG
>JAQYVK010000095.1 GCA_030145585.1 Desulfatiglandales bacterium
GGTAGGGCTTTTGGCCGGACACCTGTGGCATTAGCAATAGCGTTGGCGATAGCTGCGATAGTGGCCGGATGAACAGCTTCAGCAGCCTCCTTGGCACCGTAAGGCCCGTTTGGATCATTGCTCTCAACGATGATTGGGTCTATGTCCGGTATATCAGAGGCAACCGGAATCCGGTAATCGATGAAATTCGCGTTCATCATCTGCCCGTTGTCCATCATGAGCGTTTCAGAAACGGCCTGCCCCAAGGCAAATCCAACTGAACCCTCTATTTGCCCCTCCACGGCCTGGGGATTAATAGCAAATCCGCAGTCGTGTGCTGTAGTCACTTTTAACACTTTCACCTGGCCCGTATATAAGTCAACCTCGACCTCGGCGACGGCTGTTCCATAAGTATAGGCCCCTGTCACTTGACCCTGTTGCCGTCCCTTCTTTGTCCAATCCCACATATAGTTTATATCAGGACGGAAGTGCCCGAATCCGGAAACAGGTTCCCCTTTACGGTATGCTGCAACAATGAGTTTCTTAATAGGGATGCCTATCTCAGGGCTTCCCTTTACGTATACCCTCTTATCCTTCAGATCGAGATCAAGGACATTCGCTTCTAGTTCCTCGGCCGCAAGCTCTAAGAGTTGCTTCCGCGCATGGGAAGCTGATGCTTTGACTGCATTGGCAGAGACGAATGTAGAAGACATACTGTAGCTTCCCGGGTCCAGTGGTGTGAGTTCTGTATCAGCGGAGATCAAGGTGATATCATCGATTGTGAGGCCCAACTCTTCGGCTGCCACTTGAATCATCATATTATCGTTTCCCTGCCCGTTGTCTGTTGTACCTGTAAAGAGCGTGACGGTTCCTTCCTCATTGAATTTTATGAAGGCTGTTGAGCCGGAACGAAACCCCATGTTGAATCCACTGATATTGCTGCCGCAGGCGATACCGACCCCTTTATTTCCTGATTGTTTTTTCCATTTCTCTTTGAAATTGGAAGCCTCAGAAGTTTGCACCAACGTATCCTTCACGCCACAGCTCGTAACGCGAGAGCCGCTATTGAGTATTTCTCCCTCTTTAACGATATTTCTAATACGTATCTCCATCGGATCCAGGCCGACTCTTTCAGCGAGCATATCAAGCATAGATTCAAAGGCGAAAAACAACTGCTGTATGCCATGACCTTTCATCGCACCCCGAATAGGGTTGTTCGTGTAAGCGCGAACCGCTTTGTAGGAGACATTTGGGACCCTGTATAATGATTCCCAATTTGAGTGAGCGACAGAAATGGCGATAGGTCCCGTGCTAAGGTAAGCACCCCCGTCAGCGATGATTCTTACCTTAGCAGCCATAAGCTTTCCCTTCTCGTTCGACCCTACTTTGATACTTATAAACCAAGGGTGTTTCTGTCTAGTCACTGAAAAGGTTTCTTCGCGAGAATAGTTGATCCTAACTGGTCTCCCACATTGAATAGAGAGAAGGGCAGCACAAAAATCAGAAGGAGACACCTCGGACCTTCCTCCAAAGGCCCCTCCGATATATGATTTCAAGACCCTCACGTTTTCCAAGGGGATTTTAAGTGTGTTAGACAATCCTTTCTGTTTTGTAAAAGGACTCTGATGAGGCATCCACATCGACAACTTCTTTGAAGAACGATCGTATGAGGCAAGTGAAGTATAAGGCTCCAACTGGGAATGGGATAGCCCATCAACTTCAAAACGCTCCTCAAGTATGCAGGAAGAGTCCATGAATCCTTTATCTATGTCCCCAAATTCGATGAGAACCTCGGCGCTTACATTGTTTGGTGCACGCTCATGGATCACAGGGGCCCCTTCTTTCAGGGCTTCAAGAGGATCAAAGACAGGAGCGAGCGGTTCGTAGTCCACTTCGATGAGATCCAATGCCTCTTGAGCGATCTCCTTATCAATGGCCGCGACAGCAGCGACTTCATCACCAATATAGCGAACCTTCTCCATGGCAAGCAGGTATTGATCTCTGCTGTCAGGAAAAACTCCATATTTTTCACCCGGCGTATCATGGCCGGTAATAACAGCTTTTACTCCTTGCAATCTCCTTGCCTTGTCTGTGTCTATATTTCGGATGCGGGCATGGGGATATGGGCTCCGAAGTATTCTGCCATGCAGCATGTTGGGAAGAGAGATATCGTTGGTAAATTTGGCCGAACCTGTGGCTTTAATGAGGGCATCCTTTCGGGGTACCGGTTTTCCAATCCATTGAAAATCATTCATCTCGAACTCCTATTTGCTTGAAATGAACAGGGTAGTGCACTAGAGCATGCCGAGCCCGTTGGCTACCTGGTGCAACGCACGATGGGTTAAAATCCCCGACAATTTGCGCCGGTAAGCTGGTGTGGACCCAGGTGTGTTCGCAACCGGATGGGCTCTCTTCTCCGCTTCTACAGCAACTTCTTGTATCAAGTCGGAAGTGGGTGCTTTTCCCTCCAGTAGTTCTCGGGCCTGAGGTACTTCGGTTGGACCGCAATCTACTGCGTTGAGCACGACTTTACACCCGGTGCAGATCCCGTCGTCACTTGTATCCATTCGCACCGCGACTCCCACCATCGGGAAATCAATAGCTTCCCTTTCTCGATATTTTAAATAGGTGCTGCTTTGGCTTTTTGTTGGCGGTGGCAGTCTGATCTCGGATATTAGGTCGCCTGATTTCAGGGCTAAAGGCTCTTTGCCGTCACCTGTATACAATCTGCTTACAGACACCAATCGCTCTTCAGTGTTGTTGACCAATTTTACTTTAGCATCGAGGGCAATGAGTGCGGGCACCGTATCCCCAGAAAAAACAGCATAACACTTCTTTCCCTTAGGAACCACATGGCATACGTTACCGCCCATTTTGAAACAGACATCTCGACTTTTCCTCCAAGTCTCTGATTGATTGTAATAGATACATCGAGTATTGAGGCACAAATTTCCGCCGACGGTTCCCATATATTGCAGTTGTGTGGTACCAACAAGCGCTGCCGCTTGTGACAGGGCTGGATAGTGGTCTGATATTGAGGAATCAACTATAAGGTCATGAAGACTTGTCATAGCACCAATCTTGAGATATTCTCCCTCGTGAAAATGAATACCTTTCAATTCCGATATGCTGCTCAGGCTTAGTAAAAAAGTTGGGGTGACGTTCCTTAATTTACATGCCACCAACAAATCAGTTCCACCCCCCAGTACTTTGACCTCTTTTCCATGCTCAGCCAAAATGGAACAGGCTTCACTAAGACTCAAGGGAGCGTAATAATCAGCCTTGGGTAAGCGCAGCATATTGTTTCTCTCCTTTTATTCAACCATTTGATATCGATTCGACGGCATCAATGATCTTTTTGTATCCAGTACACCGACATAGATTTCCAGATATGGCATATTTGATCTCTTTTCGGGCAGGACGAGGGTTCTGCCCCAGCAGGGCTTTTGCTGACATGATCATGCCAGGTGTACAGAATCCACATTGAATCGCGCCGTGCTCCACAAAAGACAATTGGATAGGATCAAGTTCATCCCCTATCATCAAACCTTCAATAGTGCTTATATGTTTGTTCTTCACTTCTAAAGCGAGAGTCAGACAAGAGAGTGCGGGCGAATCCTCAATGAGCACCGTGCAAGCTCCGCAAGCTCCTAATCCACAACCCTCCTTTGTACCAGTAAGGGCTAAATCCTCACGAAGAACTTCCAGAAGCGTCTTGTGAGACTCAATTTCCAATTCCATATGCTCATCATTGATCGTGAATGCTACTTTTTTCTTCATTAACTTTCTCCGTGTATTTATGATCCTCGCTTCAAACGTTGCCACCTCAACCTGGCAAGGGCTTTCTTTGAGCTTACGTCAAAACTCATTTCTTACCACCTTGTTGTAATCATGCGGATAGATTAACCAGTGCGGTGAGCTTGCCTCCTCGATACTCGTCGGGGCCAGGTATTCGAATTTGGGTAAACGTCTGTAGTACATGGTTTACTTCCTTATTATTGTTTGTTGATATATGAAACCATAAAGGCTCAAGTGACTGTAAAAACGAATATCGAATATCGAACAAGGAATGTCGAATTACGAAGTTTTTGTTTTTTCCCTTCGATATTCAGTATTCCTTGTTCGATATTCTGCGGTTCTATTTTGTAAGCCCTATCTCCTACTTCTCCAGATACTTAACCCTCTCAAGACCCTCAATTCTTTCATCCGTCCAACGTCGGGCCTTGTATTCGAATCGCTGCAGAGTACCTTGAGGGACCTCTTCCACCTTCATGGTCACCTGGGTGGTTTCTTTTATCTTCTCGCTCAATTTCTTTATAATGCTTGCTTTTGTCTGGCGGTCGAGGTCGGTGTTCTTGAATTCCACATCCACTTTTGCTACCTCAAGACCTCCCTCGGCGATAAAGACCCGCCCGTTGTACTCATCGATTTCTTCAAAGGAGAACACCGCTTCATCCACCGTTTGAGGCCACACATTGGTCGCCTTTATCTTGATCATGTCGTCGTATCTGGATACAGTCCCCACTTCCCACAAGGCTCTGGAGGACCGGCCGCAATCACAAAGATCCGGGGATAACAGTTTCACCCGGTCATTTGATCGGAAACGGATGAGAGGCATGGCCTTCCTAGAAAAGGTGGTTATCACGGGCTCTCCCCACTCCCCATATTTGACCGGTTCGCCCGTTTCCTTGTCGAGGACCTCAACCAGTGCGTACTGATCCGTCAGATGGTAATATCCGAATTGTCCGTCCGGTATTACCCCGTATTTACAAGTAATCGCATAGTTGAGATTCAACTGTGTGGACCCATAAATATCGTGAAGGACAGTACCCCAGATATCTTCCATCCTCAATGCCCATGGCACGGAGAAGGGTTCTGTGGAAAGAGTGATCCCTTTCAGATGGGGCAACGCCTTCTTGGGTTCCATACCCTGTTCCATGAGGACGGAGGTAATCCTCGTCAGATAAGCGGGGGTGGTGAGGATGTGACGGACATCAAATCGCATCATCATCTCAATCTTTTGTTTCGTGTTGAATACGGCTATGGGCAACGGTGTGGCTCCCATGAGGCGGAGAGCTTCATAGGAGAGCATGCCGCCGGTCATTGTGGCAAGAGGATAGAGAACGGCCGACAAATCCCCCTGTTCAAGACCTATGGCCACGAAATGGGCGGCTGTGGAGGCATTGGCAGCATAGACGGCATCTTCATCATGGCAGTGGACCTCCTGGCCCATCCCGGAGGTTCCACTAGTTATATTGATGCGGCGGATCTCCTCCGGCGGGACGCAGACCCTTCCCCCCAAGGGCGGATTCTCTTCCTGGTCCTTTACCAAATCCTTTTTATCAATAAAAGGAAATCTTCTGATGTCTTCCAGGCTTTTAAAGTCCTCAGGCTTTACCTTGGATTGGTCGAAAAGTCCCTTATAGAAAGTACTATGGTTGTAAGCCCTCTCCAACGTCTCTTTGGTCTTCTCAAACTGGTACTTTTCCAGTGCATCTGAAGACAAGGTCTCCAGCTCTTTTGAAAAGTAACGATTCTCTGTATTGACCTTCTTTCGTTCCATTTGGATCCCTTTTATTTTGCGTTAGGAGTTTTCTTCTGAGTGTTGTGTCCCAGAATTAAGTTGCATTATAAAATTGGCCTCACCCCCTCCCAAGGGGAGGGCAGAGTGGGGGTGCGATGACTATCTAAAAGTAATTCAGGGACATAACAATATGAGTCAATTGATTTTTCGGCCCAGATTTGGAGATAAACTCTCTTTAAAAAGACTTTATCACAAGATATGGCTCCTTCAAAGTGATAATCTCAAGGGTCATTTTGATACATTTATAATTCAAATTCATAAAATATTTACCCTTCGGGTAAAAAAATCTTGACATAGGTAAGAAAATTAATTATTTTTTACCTTAGGGGTAAAGAAATGAGGATTTGAAGTGGAGGTCACCTTCAAAACACGAAGGCTGGAAAAGGAATACAGGGAAAATGCAAGGGCAGTGAAATCTTATGGAAAAAATGTTGCTCGCAAATATGTTTTGAGAATCAATATTATTAAAAGCGTGAACAATATTGAAGAGTTAATGAGCCTTCCGGGTTTAGGATGTCATCCTCTGAAAGGGGACCGCCACGGTCAATATGCAATTAAGCTAACAGGCTTTTACCGTCTGATCTTTACACTCAAAGGTGATGCGCTGGAGATTGCGCATATTGAGGAGGGGAGCAAGCATTATGGCGACTAATCAGGAATTTTATTCCGATCTCCCTTTGCCTCCCGGGGAATACCTTGAAGAGGTGATTGAGGACCTCGGAATAACAAAGCAGGAGCTTGCCAAGCGGATGAACCGACCGGCTCCCAAACTCAGTGCCATCTTCAAAGGCCACAAGGTTATCACTCCGGATACGGCCCTTCAGCTGGAGAAGGTTGTGGGGGTGCCTGCCCACGTCTGGACGGGCTTGGAGGCTGAATATCGGCTTGCCTTGGCCCGCAGTCATCAGCAAGAAGAACAGAATCGCTTGAGAAAGGAAAGCCATCTTGTGAAGCGCTTTCGCTATGCCGATCTGGTAAAACTGGGTATAGTGTCCAAAAAGACCAAACCGACTGAGAAGGTGGTGGAAATTCAAAGATTCTTTGGAGTGGCCTCTCTGACCACTGTTTTAGAGCTACGTCGCTATAAGGCCGCTTTTAGGGCCGGAAAACCGCAGAGATCGCCCGAAGCTGTGGCCTCCTGGCTAAGAATTGGAGAGTTACAAGCCCAACGACTGCGCTGCGCTCCTTTTGAGAAAAAGCGAATAACGCGCTCTTTAGAGAGGATCCGGGCAATGACACTCATGAAACCAGAAGGTTTTCAGGAGGAGTTACAACAGCTCTTGGCCGACTCCGGTGTGGCCCTGGTACTCTGTCCTCATCTTCCAGGGACCTATGCCCACGGCGCAACCTTCTGGTTCAGTCGAGATAAAGCCGTTGTCATGATGACCCTCCGCTATAAATGGGCGGATGTTTTCTGGTTCAGCCTCTTTCATGAGCTTGGACATATCCTGCTCCACAATCGACAGGCCGTTATCCTTGAGGGGGATAAACCTAACCCTGCACAGAAGGTACACGAGCAGGAAGCTGATCAATTTGCAGCGGATACCCTGATACCACCAAAACCCTATGGAGCGTTCGTGAAAGCACGGCGGTTGTTTGCTGACGATATCGAGCGGTTTTCGAGGCAAATAGGTATTTCCAAGGGTATTGTGGTGGGAAGGCTCCAAAAGGAAAGCCATATAAAGCCGTCCTGGCACAATGGTTTACGCATGCAGTTTGAATGGAAATCAAATGGCTGATGGCAATAGTGCAATAATCTTCTCTTTCTTTCTGGACGCCCAGTGCCGCAAAAAAAAAGTCCCATTCGAAGGGCCGGAGGGATGATGAGCCTTCCTATGAACAAAACAAAGATTGTCTGTACCATTGGGCCAGCGTCCGACTCCCAGGAGATCATAGAAAAAATGATCCGGGCGGGCATGAATGTGGCACGTCTGAATTTTTCCCATGGTGATTTTCCGAGCCATAAAAAGGCCATCGAAACACTCCGGGCCTCCGCACGGAAGGTCGGGAGTCGATTGGCCATCATGGCCGACCTCCCAGGCCCAAAGATCCGAATAGGCCGGTTCAACAAGGAGCCCATTGAATTAAAGCCTGGGGATGCCTTTACCCTGACAACAGAAGAGATTGTTGGTGATATTGACAGGGTCTCTGTGACCTTCGAACCGCTGCCGCGGGCCGTGAAGCCGGGAGACCATTTATACCTCAATGATGGTCTGATCCAGCTTGCAGTCCAAAAAGTTTTGGAGACCGAAGTCTATTGCCGGGTCCTTGTCGGGGGCGGGCTCCGTTCCAGCAAAGGGCTCAATTTGCCCGGCATCGATTTGGGCATTTGTGCGTTCACAGATCGGGACCGGGAGTGTCTAAAATTTGCCTTGGAGCAGGGGGTAGATGCGGTCAGTCAGTCCTTTGTCGAGAATGAAGAGGACATCGTGGCGGTTCGCGAGGCTGCGACGGCCATGGGTTATCAGCCATTTATTATAGCAAAGATTGAACGTGCCGGAGCCCTCGATCACCTAAAAGGCATCCTCCAGGCCGCGGACGGCATTATGATCGCTCGGGGTG
The DNA here is from genome assembly GCA_030145585.1 of Desulfatiglandales bacterium. GTDB lineage: Bacteria > Desulfobacterota > DSM-4660 > Desulfatiglandales > HGW-15 > JAQYVK01. The sequence continues at coordinate 8,126 of JAQYVK010000095.1, forward strand.
ACCTGGGCGTCGAAATTCCTATCCAAGAGATCCCTGTGGTACAGAAACAACTGATGGATCAGGCAAACAAAGCGGGTAAGCCGGTCATAACGGCCACACAAATGCTGGAATCCATGACCAACAACCGCCGACCCACCCGCGCAGAGGCCACGGATGTGGCCAATGCCATCCTTGACGGTACGGATTGCGTCATGCTTTCAGGAGAGTCGGCCATGGGACAGTACCCCGTAGAAGCCGTTACCATGCTGGCCAAGATCGCCACAGCTATCGAATCGCATCGTCCCGGTTACCGGTTGAGAGAGGTCTTGAAGACCTATGGGGGTGACGGCAATGTTGAGCCGAAGGATCTTATCGTCCTGAGTGTTGAGACCACGCTTGAGCACACGACACCCGCCACGGTCATCGTTCCGACCCAAAGCGGTTATACGGCCAGAAACATTGCCCGGTTCAGGCTCCCTGTCTGGATAACGGCGGTCAGTTCTCTGGAAGAGACTTGTCAGGCGCTTCAGTTCTCCTATGGGGTGTACCCTGTGCATGAGCCTGAACACCCGGAGGACTGGAATAGATTTGCAGAAGAATTTTTACGATCTCACGAAATAAAAGGCGATCTCGTTGTCCTGACTGAGGGACCTTCCACTAATCATCCGGACGCTAACCTCCGCATGGAGCTCATAGATCTAAGACGATGAGGTTGGAGCACTAGAACAATTACTAAGGAGAGCATTTAATAGTTTGCATTAGGCAATCCATTTCTCACCCCCTCCCTAACCCTCCTCCTCGAGGGGGAGGTGCTGACTGTAGATGCTTAATTTCTTACAGTCAGCCGGGTAGGGTGGGGGTGTCACCCAGTTGGATCCGAGAAAAGAAATGCAAACAATATTAAGCGCCCAGTAGTAAGATTGTTGATTTGTGGTTGAATTAAGAAACTTGGATTAAAAAGTGGGTGGTCAATGAGAGAACGCTGCTATTATGAATATTATTCGATTCGATGAGGAGGAAACATGGATTTTAGTAGGGATTCTGAAAAGGTTAAACATGTTGGATTTGTTTCAACCCGTCTCGCTGGAACCGACGGCGTTTCATTAGAAGTGGCCAAGTGGGCGGATGTTATAGAAGCGGAGGGTATAAAATGTTTCTATTTTGCAGGTGAACTCGATCGTCCGGAAGATCGTTCTTACCTTGCTGAAGAAGCCCATTTCACCCACCCGGATATTGAAGAGATCAATCGACGTTGCTTTGGTGTCACCACCCGTGACCGCGCTACCTCCCAAAAAATCAGGCAAATAAAGAGTAAATTGAAAGATCACTTGTACGCGTTCATTAAAGAATGCCGGATCGATTTATTGATTCCGGAGAATGCTTTGACCATCCCCATGAATATTCCCCTAGGACTTGCCATTACAGAAGTGCTCGTCGAAACCGGAATACCCGCAGTGGCCCACCACCACGATTTTTATTGGGAGCGGGATCGATTTATCACAAACGCCGTTCCCGACTATTTAAATACGGCCTTTCCACCGAATCTCCACAGTATCCAGCACACGGTCATCAACTCATTTGCAGATGAGCAGTTGAGTCTTAGAACAGGGATTTCAGCATTCATTTGCCCAAATGTTATGGATTTTGATAATCCACCTCCCCCTGTTGACGATTATGCTTCCGATGTGCGAGCAGCCCTTGGGGTTGAAGAGGATGAACTTTTTGTTCTCCAGCCGACGCGGGTCGTGAGGCGGAAAGGGATAGAGCATGCCATAGAACTGGTCCACAGGCTTGGGATGAAAGCCAAGCTGGTCATTTCCCATGCCTCCGGAGATGAGGGAGATACTTATGAGCAGCGTCTCAAAGAGTATTCGAAATTGATGAATGTCAATACGGTCTTTGTTCCCGATATTATCAATGAAAAGAGGGGACTTACCGATGACGGCAGGAAGGTTTATACCTTAGGGGACGTCTATCCCCACGCTGACCTTGTGACCTACCCTTCTCTTTTTGAAGGCTTCGGAAACGCATTTCTTGAAGCGGTCTATTATCGGAAACCGATTGTCGTAAACACCTATTCCATTTACACCAAGGATATCAGACCAAAGGGATTTTCCGCCATAGAACTTGACGGCTATGTAACGAAGGCATCGATTGAAAAGACCAGAAAGGTTTTAGAAGATCCTGAACTTTGTAAAAGCATGGTTGATCAGAACTACGAGGTGGCCAAACGGTTTTTTTCTTACAGCTTTCTTCGGAGGCGCCTCAAAAGTTATATGATTGAACATTCCTGGTTCAACGGTTAGCGAAACCGGGGTCAGTTTTTGAAAGTCGAATAATTTTTGTTGAAGTGTTGTGGACCCAACAATATTAGATAGCATTACGTGCTCTGAACCATATTTGAATTGACAGGATTGGACGGCGAGTTAATACTTCAATTGACAATATGATATCACAACTTTTTAAATCGGTCTGTTTGTGCCGATTAGTTGGATATATGAATACATAACGCCACTCTTCAGCGGGCGCGGTTTTTTGCGATCCGCTGTTTACAGAGGCGTTCAGGGAGCTTCTCGAGCCCTCCGGCGTGAAGACAGTGAAGCTCCCGGCGCACAGCCCCGATTTGAACGCTTACGCGGAGCGATTCGTTCGCTCCATCAAATCCGAGTGTCTGGCCCAGATCATTCCATTGGGCGAGCGCCACCTTCGGAAAGCCGTGAGGGAATACACGGAGCACTACCACCTTGAGCGCAACCACCAGGGGCTCAACAACCAGCTCATCGAGAAGCCGAGCGACGGGCCCAATATGGACGGTGCCGTCGACTGTCGAGAAAGACTCGGAGGCGTCCTCAATTTCTACCATCGGAGGGCCGCGTAGACGGTGGGCTGAGTAATGGCACACTACGCCGAAAGTGCCAGTAGAAGCTCCCCGTCGAGACGAGGCAGCTATCGCAGTCTGTGGGCCACGCCGGCCTGCCTCAAGGTGCGGCTCAACATCTCCGCTTGGGCCAAAGGAACGATGCGATGGCGGAGGCGAGAAATGCGTATTACGGGCTCACTGGGGCTTGGGGCGAATCGCGGCAGGTAGAAAACTCCCGTCGTTCTTGCCCACTTCCTTGGCCATGAGTTCGTT
>JAQYVK010000096.1 GCA_030145585.1 Desulfatiglandales bacterium
GGGTAAGCACCGGCATTGCCGGTGTCATCCCACTGCCAAAGAGCGGAGCACTGGCCTGATACAACATCATTCCGGCTGCCGCGACACCTATCAAATACGGAATCCAAAAGGTTACACTGTCACGGAAACGTCCTGAAAACCGATCCGTAAATTTCTGCCACTCGTAAGCGGCCAGCGCCGGCATCATCAATCCTCCCAACACGCCCAGGGCGAAAAAAAAGAAGCCCACCCACTGTTCTATCTCCGACAATCCCAGCGTCGGGATCGTGTCGGATTGAGCTGCACCGGACAAAAGGCCGAGCGCCAGCATAACGGCCCACCAGGGTTTCAGCCACCCGCGACGCAGCAGCGGTTGACCGCTTACGAGTTCTACTGCAAAGAGCAGTGCGATGAGACAAGTCAACGCTCGGGGTAAAAACATCAACACTGCCATCCAAGTTTGCCCCCCCAGCCATTGACCAAGCGCATGGGCCGACACAAACGCTAACAGGCCGGTCACAACAGGACGAGTTCCCATGTTGAACAACATAACAAGCACGACCAACAGGACGAGCTCCGGCCGCAGCAACACCCGCCTCACCCCTTCCAGCAGAGCCTCCCCCACGATGCGCCAAATCTTCGGTGGCGGCGGGATCACGAAAAACGGCTGGGTGGGACGCAGGATCTGGGTGTGTTTTCTTCCATCCAGCGTCTCGATGGTCAACATCACTTCCTGCGAAGTTCCGAGCAGTCCGGACACGCCGATGGGCAACCCGATAAGTTCCCGGGGGTCGCAGTCCATCTCCCAAGTACGTACGACAGAAACACCGGTTCCCCGCTCGGCAGGTTCGCCGACCATGGTGCAGCTATCCGGCAGGACCGGACGCGCTTTGATAAAGCGACCGTCCACAATGGGTAATGTCAACACCATTTGGACGCGGCGTGGCGAGTTCTCTTTGAGTTCCAGGGTGGATGTTTTACTCAGATGGGCTGAAGCTGTGGGGATGCAGAAGAACAAAACTGCCATGACGAGTAACGCAGACCGTTTCATTTGGATTTCACTCCGAGGAGGTTCGACGCCTCCTTACCAAACACGATTTGGTAACCCCCGGCGATCTCCTGATAAAATTGATCCTCAGCGGCTTTTCGGGCTTCGTATTGCATGTCGTTCCAGACCTGCTGTCGCACTTCGGTCCAGTCCGGGATGCGTGAATCCGTTCGCCAAGTCACCTTGACGAGATGCAGTCCATACCCTGACTCGATCGGCCCTTGCCACTCACCCGGTTTCAAACCGATGATCTTGGTTTTGAAATCACTGCCAAAGATTCGATCAACCTCCCGCTCAGTAATTTCTTTGTAGACGGGGCGCAACATGGTTGGATCGCCCAGCGACGCAAGCTCTCTTGAAGAGGGATCACGCTGCCGAACCGAAGTCAGAATTTGCTCAGAATCGGCGCGAGCTTTGTCGCCACGCTTGTCCGGGTTGAGATAGATCTGGATGAAACTGAGAAGAGCCGGTATCCTGTAGCGCTCCTGACGCAAGGCAAAATAGGCATTGATCTCCTCATCCTTGCTCGGCCCGGCATCGGCCTGGGCCGAACCGAGCATGGTGATCTTTCGGATCATGGCCAGACGGACGGTCGGATCACCACGATCCAGTCCTCGCCCGAGTGCTTCGCGATACAACACTTCGTCGCGGACATATTGCTCCAACGCGCTCCGCAGTTCAATTTGCGTCGGCGGGCGTCGCCAAAGACGCTCGTACTTGGCCTTGACCTGTGCGACATCCGCTGTGGTTACAACGACGCGCTTGGTTTCCTGTTTCTCTCCCGGTGGTCCCTTGACCATCATCAACATCAACCCGATCAACACCCCAAACGCCAAAAAATGAAGAACTGTCGTCCATGGTCGGCGGGGCCGGGCCCTTTTGTTGGTTTCATCAGACATCTCTACAGACCTTCTCATTCCTTGATGCTGGTTACTGGGTATTCGATACTTGTAACCATCTCAAAAACGCCAAATAGCCAGATCTCTGGTTCGGCTTGAATCGTAATAGTATAAGGGTTCAAGGATTCAAGGGGTCCAGGATTCGAGTGAAGCCTCCCCGCGCTCCCGCACGGGGCATCTCGTTCACCACCCAACTCTTTCCTCCCCCTTGAGAGGCTGTGTCATAATTCAAAAAAGCGCCCAAAATCCGCCTGTCATGCCGGACTTGATCCGGCATCCAGAAACGCAATGCATTGAAACAGCACTGGATTCCGGGTCAAGCCCGGAATGACAAAACAGCAATCCATGATGTTTTACCAATTACGACACAGCCTCTGATGGGGGAGGATTAAGGAGGGGGTGATGCCTGTTTTTCCATCCTCCCCTGCTGACTGTAAGAAATTGAGCATCTACAGTCAGCACCTCCCATCAAGGGAGGGGAACTTATAAGGAACCATTCATCCCCGCCCTTTCGGGCGGGGCATTCTGGCAAGGAGAGTGAATTAAACTCTAAGATCGAATTTCAAACAGGGAATGTCAAATTATGAAGTTTTTCCCCCTTCGATATTCGTTATTCCTTGTTCGATATTCTGCGGTTCTATTTAGTATGTCCTTGACCTCGAACTATTTTTCTATTTTTGAGACGGCTTCTAACTAAGCAGGAAGCCCAGGCCTTTGCGGGAATCTTCGCTTCAGTTTCAATTCACGTAATATGGTTTATGGCGTGTACCATATGGGCGATGTGTAGGCCCGCTCCTGGGTGGTCATCGGGACCTCCTTCAACATCTTGACGCCGAACCGCATGGCCTCGTAAGCGGTCCAACGTGGTGTCGGAATCTCGATGACGCGCGCATAGTAGACGGCCCGCAGCTTCGGATCGAAATCCGGGTCTTTCCACGCGGCGATGAGCTCAGGCGTACCGATGGTGTTGGTCCAGGTGGCCTTGGCCACGTCCACCGTGTTTCCCACCGGCGGCAGTTTGCCGTCCGGGCCCGGTTTGCGTTTGTCTGTATCACCCCAAGCCACGTCATAGACCTTCTCGTGGCGCTCACCCTTTGCACCCACCCAGCCCTTGACGATCTGGATGCGGTCGAGGTTGCCCGAAAGTGGGTCTTTGAGTGCAGCGACCAAGAAAGTGGGTGATTTGCCAGCCGGCTTCCCTGGCAGATCCCCACCCATGGGGACGCCCTTGGTGTAACCGACGGCGGCCGGGAGCCTGTTCTGGGCGTCGGCGGCCGTAAAGTTCCAACCACCGAAGAAACGCACAAGGATGCGCGAACCGGTCGTCGCATAGGTCTCCTTGCGCATCATCGCGTCAAAGATTGCCTTACGGGTGTTCTCCTTGGCCCATACGGCCGCATAGCCGGAAGACACCATGGACCAGCCCTCATACTTCTTGTCGCCTACCTGGGCCATGGGATGCTCCCAGCGCTTCGGTCCCGGTTCTGAGCCCGAATGCTTGCCGAAAAAGTTCTCCTCCTCGGCGGTGGCGAGCCCGGTGTGGCTGTCGGTCGACCCGATCATGCCAAATTTGTAGGGATTGATGCCCAATTCCTCCTCCAGTTGGAGACCAATCTGCAAGGCGGTCCGGGCGTATTCATATTGCAGCATTTCGTTCTTCTTCAGTACGCTGAGGTCGAGGTTGCCCTGGTCCCAGGTCTCGTAATCGGCGAACTCGTCGTTTGGGGATAAATATGGATGCGCCTCCCCGTCGCCCTTGATCTGAGTCGCCTCATAGAGCGGTTCCCGATTCGCCCTGGTCTCGGCGTACGCCCGATCGAAAGGCCTGCCGGTGAAGGTGTCCATGACCGGGAACATGATGCCGTTGCTCAGGTTCCCGTTGTGGGCTATGGCAAGCAAATGCCCACCTGTCTTCTCTTCATAGGCCTGCATCCACTTCCACAGGTCGCGCGGATTGTCACTGCCCAGTGGCTTGAGCGTGGTGTAGGGTTCCATGCGCTCCGCCTTGTTCCCACCGTCGCGATAGATCAAAACGCGATGCAGATTGTTCCCGCTCGTGTTGGACGTCCACTCATAGCCGATGAAGGCGGTGAAGCGACCCGGGTCGTTATATTTTTCAGCCGCATCGATCGCCTCCTCCCAAGCGCCCCAATGGGCCCGGCTTCCCGGAAGCGACGCCAGAGCCGGAGGAAACTTATTCTGGGAAAAAGCGACAATGACCTCGACAGCGACCTTCACCCCTTCCTGCCCGCCGGCCTGGATCATGTCATACCACCTCTTGCCTGTCGGATCAGCGAGCATCTCCGGGTCTCCCTTGAAGAGCCGCGGGAAGAAGCCCATATTGTCCGAGTGGTCGGCGACAACGAGGAAGTCCAATGGCCTCGAGAGCTTCACCTGGAGACCGGTCGAGGAGGTGAGCTCTTCCCCTCGTGCAAAGCGGTAGGCGTCCTCAGGGCCGAGCCGCGCACCGAAGGCGCCCGCATCCATGGACATGGCCGTATGAAGGTGGGTGTCACCCCAATAAACTTCCGTTGGGAAGTTACGCCCCGCATAGGGTGAGAAGTGCTTTTGTGCCTTAAACGCACCGGTCAGCGTTTCGGCCGGTGGCATCGGGTCTTGGGCCCGCACATTGGGGACGGAAATAACAGTTAACAGAGCTGCCAAGAGCACAGCGGTCAGTAGTGATGTAGGAAAAAAGCTTTTGTTCATGATCCTTCTCCTTTCTCTTCAGTACAATATGTTAGGTATAGCATTGGCTTCGATGAGCTTTTACCGGTTTCTATAGTCATTGTCAGAAATATGTTCTTATTGGCCTTTTTATTAAATCCCCCTATCCCCCTTTGTCAAAGGGGGAACTTATGATGGCCTGAAGGTGCATCAGCACACCTATGGCCGCAATGAACAATACCAGAGTGTAAGCGTTCCCCCCCCCTTTTCAAAAGGGGGGCCGGGGGGGATTTTATAGTGTCGATCACTCCTTTCAATCGGACATATTTGTGACATTAGCTAGTTTTGACCATTATCTTGTTAGAAGTTAACGATTGATGAAAAAAAATAAAGGGGTCCCTATAGATATATAATGCACGTTTGGTAAAATGTGGCATATATCATGTTTCGTTGAGCTTTTTTAAGTTAGGATAAGATATGTGAGAATGTCAAGGGAAATCAAAAAATTACTATTCCCATTCTGAATCCCATGCCAGATATTCAAAGAGCTTTTTATTATGAGGTTTGAAAAACTCGACTAACCGAGCCTTTAAAGGGGGAGACATAGGTGAATAATTACCGACATTATGGTTGGTTTGGCTTTTAATTGCATACTTGGGCAATTGAAGAAAATCTAAAACCGTTTCGTACACTGTGGATAAGTCATAGAATAAATCTTCACTCCGCAAAATAAGCATTTGTTCTTTCGGGAAGAATTTTCTCCAATATTTCAATTGCTGCACATATATCCCTCCCGATAAATAGGAGTAATGATTGTAGTTATGACTATAATAATCATGGTCAGAGAGCATCTTTTTCTTTTCGCCTTTCAGCCTAAGACTCTCCTTTCCTAAAGCCTCATTGAAGGATAATTTTTCATGACCCAATTGAACCGACTGCTGGTAGTGGGAGTATGCCCTTTCGACCGGGTTCCGAAGTATGGCAATGAGTTTAATATCCGGGAATGCATCCTTGACCCGCTTTGGACCCCAAGGGTGAAACATGTAATGTGGCGTGGCTTCGCCGGTCATGAATTTTGGTTCATCTTTATCATCTTTAATGAGACCATAAATATTGACTGGAAAATGAGCCCTATACCACCCAATGCCTAATTTGTATGCGCCATAATAATTGTCAAAGAAATGGATCTCTTTAACGATTGGTTTCCTAATAGAAGGGTGTTGGATGAGATACTCAAAAAGAGACCTTGTCCCACATCTTTGAGCGCCGATGACAAGGAATGATGGCATCATCTTTAATGGAGAAATAGTCCAATGGATATAACCCGGAAGCAATCGTATGAATTTTTTAAGTCCCATTTTAAAATCTACTAGTCATCATCCCTTTTCGAGGTCATCCCCTCTATCCCGGAATGGAGATCTTTATTCGTATCGGGAATCACCATTTCAAAAATGGAATCTACCGTCGTATAATCGAAGTAACCCATGCGTGCAAGCGGGCGAAGTTTTAGGATATCCAACTTGCCGTTTTCGGCAATAAACTCATCCTCAATATGAATACCGATTACCCGACCAATGATGATATCCACCGTTCCCTGAAGACCGTGTACCGGGAGTCGGAGCGTTTGGTAATAGGTGCATTCAAAATGGATGGGTGATTCGGCCACCCGAGCCGGTTTGACAAATCTCGACGGCGCTTTTGTAACCCCGGCGAGGTCAAATTCATCAACCTCAGGCGGAACGCCCTGGGCCGATTTGTTCACTGCCTCACGAAGGTCATACGTCGCCATGTTGTGGACGAATTCACCCGTTTCCTCGATGTTGACCACCGTGTCCTTACGTTGACTGTTCGTGTTTTGATTGGCCGCGAACATCACATAGGGCGGGTCGAATGTCAGGTTTTGAAACTGGCTGTAAGGGGCAAGATTGTGGACACCTTTGGCATTGACAGTGGAAATCCATCCAATGGGCCGCGGCACCACACAGGATTTGAATGGATCGTGGGCCAGCCCGTGAGCGTCCTTTAACGGTTCATAAAACATGAGCAAACTTCCTCCTGTTTTTCAATCGACAAATGGTAGATTCTCTTTTTACTTTTAGTATCAAACCCTATAAATTTTCTACTTACGTTTCAATTTCCAGACCGTGCCTTTCCTCGCCGGACAATGAATTCGGTAGATGCTGTGATCGTCCCGCTCCCAAGAAGGGAATCCAACCGCCGCACGCCACAGATACAGCTGAAGAACATGATGAAGCGCTGAGCATATTCCATTGGGCTTGTCGTAATGATTTTCATAAACGAAGACCTCACTGAGTTCGTGTTCACACTGCTCATTTTGCTCAATCATCGCAACTTTGACCGGCGCGATTTTCTTCCAGACCTTCTGATAATCCGAGTAGGAATGGATGTCACTCGGATCCACATTAAGTCGGAGGTGCTCAGTCTTGATCATGTCAAGGTTCCTTTCACCCTGTTCCTTTCAAACGACCAATACCCGGAGATCGTCGAAGTCTACCGGTATTTGATGCATACGAAGATAATATGTTTCCCTCCTAATTGGAATATTTTTTAGGAGAAGTGGTTTCAAAACCTTCAATTGGGTTCAAGATCACGGCGGGACAAGGTTTTCAACCGGAGGAATATGTTTAATATTTTGAGGATTGAAAACCTTGTCCCAACAAAGAGATTGGGCCCGAGGGGAGGTTTTGAAACCGCTTCTAATCGAGTTCACAAACCCACCTCCCATTAATCTGTCTCTTAATCATAGCCTCAGCGACATCGTTAATATCTTCCAGCTTGAATTTTTTCGAAATCAATTTGTCGAGTTTGAGATCCTGAGTCATGGCTAGGTCAGCCAGTTTAGGGATATCAAGATGGGTGGATATGGCCCCATAAAGACCTCCGAGGATCGACAACTGATGCAAAGGTACGCGAAAAAGGGGCAAACTTGTGGCGGCGTCCACAGGGGTAACCCCCGGGATGACCAGCTTTCCCGCAAGCCCTGTGGACCAGTATGCCTGAACCGTGGCGCCCGGATCACCAATGGCCTCGAAGACCACATCGGCCCCTCCTCCGACGATTTCTTGTATCTTTGGGACCGGATCTTCTTTGGAGCTGTCAATAAAGTGCGTCGCACCGAACTCTCTGGCTATCTTCTCTCTCATCCCTTCTATGTCCACAGCAATCACCGGATTGGCTTGTCTAAGAACGGCGGCCCGCAATACATTCAGTCCAACGCCTCCGATACCATATATTGCCACGGATTCCCCCGGCTGCAGTTTTGCTATATTCGTGACGGTACCCCAACCCGTAGGGACGCAACAGCCCATAAAACACGCTTGTTCCAGAGGCATATCTTTTCTTATAGGGATGGTACCCGCTTCTGGAAGGACCCCATAGGACGCAAAGCCGGCTACATAAGAGCCGTGTCGCACCATCTTACCATCTTTGTCTTTAATTCTCGAAGTCCCGTCAAGCAGCAGGCCACCAAGAAATTGGTCATGGTAACCTCTGCATAGATTCCCTCTCCCTCTACGGCACTCCGAGCACTCACCACAGGGGATCATCCAGGTGCCCACTACGTGGTCCCCTTTTTTAATCTTTGTCACCCCTGGGCCCACCTCTTCAACAACACCAGCGGACTCATGGCCCACGACCATGGGGACTGATGCACCCAGTTCACCCAATAAATGGTGCAGATCTGATCGGCAAAAACCGGTGTATCTATATTTGACAAGCACCTCCTTTTCCTTTGGAGGCTCGAGCTCCAGTTCTTCAATGGTTAATGGTTTTTTACACTCTCTTAGGACGGCTGCTTTGATTTTCATGGGGTACCTCCTTGGTATGGGTTTAGGTGAGCTTGTTTCGGAATCAGTCCTTAATGTGAGATAACAGCCTGGCACATCTTTTCCCTCTTTCCGTGGCACTTTATATTAGGCAATAGATCAGAAAACCTCCGAATGCTATGCCGAATAATAGCCAAAAACGAACAAGTGAAGAAGGGAGGGCTGTAAACCAGTTTATGAGCCTATCTAAACGGGTTCGACCCAAGGAAGGGATCAGGATGGCGGCTATAATAGATAGCCAACCCAGGGCCTTAAAGACAACAGGAAAACGCGAGTCAGGCGCCGCGATGATCAATAAGGTCCCCAACAGGAGCCGCACGATGACAGCCGCGTATATCCCCCAACGTTTTCCCCAGATGGATTTCACTGCCTCTATTAGTCGGTTCGGAGCATAAATGCCTAAAGCGCATACGATGCAAGTAGCAGCCCCGAATAAAAAGATAATGACCTTAGCAATGGTAGCGATCATTTTTTCGTAATCCCCTCATTTTGAAATATGGGAAGAAGGAAGATATGGCTGACGAGAGATTAGAAGCCATCTCAAAAATGCCAAATGGCCCGATCTCGGCGTTCGGCTTGAATCGTAATCCTCGAAATATTCACTATATTCCTCCGGTTACGATCCTGCACCGGCCTTGACCTCGAACCATTTTTCTATTTTTGAGATAGCTTCTAGTCATTAATGCCTGTCAGCTTTTTTTCTGTTTCACAAAGGTGCCTTCACGGTATTCATCGAACGCAACCCTAAGTTCATCATCGGTGTTCATCACTATGGGACCCTGCCAGGCCACGGGCTCACGGATGGGTTTGCCCGAGATGAGTAGAAACCGGACAGCCTCATCTTCCGTGTTTACGATGATCTGATCACCGTCTTCGAAGAGCACCAGGTTTTCATTACTTAAAAAAGGTTCCCTCTCCTCGCAAAAGTACCCCTTACCATCGATGACATAGACAAAAACGGTGTGTCCCGGTTTTGTCGGGTGGGGATAGGCCGTCTGGGCCGGAACGGTGATGTCGAGGTACTCCGGATCAATGATGATGTCCCGAACGGGCCCCTTTGTGTCCCCCACCTGTCCACAAATAATTTTGATTTCCGTGCCGTTTTCCAGGCGGACACTAGGGATTTGATCCGCTTTTACATCCCGGTAACGGGGATCCATCATCTTTTGTGAAGCGGGGAGGTTGGCCCAAAGCTGGAAACCTTCCATATTGCCTTCCGCGTCCCCTTTGGGCATCTCTTGATGAATAATGCCGCTACCTGCCGTCATCCATTGAACATCACCCGATGTGATGTCCCCCTTGTTTCCCATGCTGTCGCCATGCTCCACATCACCCTGGAGGACATAAGTGATGGTCTCGATGCCGCGATGAGGATGCCATGGAAAACCTTTTAGATAATGTTCGGGGTTGTTTGAGCGAAAATCATCGAGAAGGAGAAAGGGATCAAACATGGGCACTTCGCTCAAGCCGAGAGCCCTTTTGAGATGGACACCTGCGCCTTCGATGACCGGCTTGCTCTTGAACACTTTGTGAATTTTTCTTGCGGTTGTCATGGGTGTCCTCCTTGACCTCGAACCAATTTTCTATTTTTGAGATGATTTATTTTTTCTATGAATGAATTAGGAAAAATGTACCTGGAATGACGCCTTTTGTCAAAAGGTACATGATCTATGGCAGTTAGATTACCTCAATCGTTGAAGACCTCCTGGCGGTCCCGACCGAATCACTGAAAAAACCCCTTTTCCTTGGAAATGGGGTTCCGCCTCTATAATCGGTATAAACCTCTTTATGACCCAAACGGTCATACAGGTGAAGTTTTTTCTAAGGTGGGCCTTATTGAATTGGAGAAGTGGAGCCATAAGAAAAACTTACCCGGGATTCTTTGTGTATACAAAAGTGGAAAGAGTGTAGGATTGTGTGCATTTTTTTCCGCCTCCCGGAGACCCCTCAATGTTTCACGAAGCAGCTTAACCGTTTGAAATTACTTGGAAATTAATTTTTAGGCTGTATTGGAACGGGTCTTGCTATCATTTCGATGCAATGAACAAATGAGACAATGCTTCTAAAGAAAGGGGTTTCCATCGATGCAGAAAAAATGGTTCAGGCTCATCCTAATAAATATTTTTGCAACGTTGTCTGTGATGCCTTCCGTTGCTGCAGAAGAACTCAAAACGACCAATTACCAAATTGCATCCAATTCTATTCAAACTGAAATCAAAAACCCTTACGATTTGACAGGGTCCGTGTCTCATTTGAATTGGACCCGCAGCTCATATGACCACAAGCCTTATCAGACATCTCAAAAAGTCGACGTTTCGCGTTATCTGCCCGTTCCTTTGGAAATCGATTCTTCAGCCCCGAGTTTGTTTGACCCAGAGGTTCGATTGGGGTTGGATCCGAAATGGAAGGAAGAGAGCCTCTCCTGCACATTTGGTATTAAATATTCTTTTTCTCGCTTTGAACTTCAGCATTTTGCAAAATCCATCATGTCCCTTTTCAGTAATATGAGCAAGAATACAGCCAGAAATGGCAGTCAGCGCAATACCCCGGTCTCCTTTTATCTTTCCCTCCCTGAATATTAAAATAGGGATAGCTATGACCTCAACCAAAACGATTACAAAATCAGCGGTCCAAACAGGGTTTCATAGCCCCATCAAAATACCTCCCGATTATTTCGAAACTTTCCAAATCACCATGGAGCGAGGATTCAACCTGCCTCAGTTTCATAGAAAAAGCCCCCACACCTTTAATCTACCTGCTCATTACTCCCTTTATCGTGGTGAGTCTGCTGACTTGTCGCAAGAAAAGTCTTAGCAATGTTGGCCGTATAGACACTAATCTGTTTCAAGTGGTCCATGAGTTCCATATGGACCTCGTGGGTCTCCACCGATTCCTTCCGATTGTGAAGAATCCTCTCCAGATGTTGTAGACGGTATTTCGACTCGAGATCCAAATACTTTGGCTCTTTTTCCATAATCCTTTTTGCCTTTTCCAGGTCACGCTCTTTAAAGGCCTCTTCTAATCTGGCGATCTGTTTACACACCTTTACATGATAGATCATGAGCTCTTCCTTGCCTTCTTGTGAAAAATCAGTCTTCAGAGCTTGTTTTTTCTTTATCAAAGGAATCATATTTTTATGAATAATATCCCCGATACTTTCCATATCGTTTGTAATCGATACCATGCCGTAGACTTCATTGGCCTGCTCACTAGAAAGCTCCTGCCTGGCAATTTGAATAAGATAATTACCCACTTTTTCATCGAGAAAATCGATTTTTGTCTCCCGCATTTCTATCCCTTCTAGGAGCGTCAGCTGAGGATAGATCTCATCCTGCGTGGGAAGTTCTTTAAGCAGAAGCTTCGTTTCTGACTTGCTGAACCCTTCCTCTCTTCGGATTAAATCGGCATCGGAAATAAACGGCACAATAACGGCCCTAAGCATACGGACCAAAAGTTTCGCCATCCGGGAGATTTCTGTTCGTGCCAGGCCAATGGCAAAGTCTGGTGTGGAAATCATACTTTCATCCAGATGCCACGTGACAGGTTTTATCCCGGTTATTTCTTCTTGGTCAGGAAATATTTTATATATGAAAGCCGCAAATACTGTCGTAAAGGGCAGAAAACCCAGCCCTAGGCCCACATTGAATAATGTATGAGCATTGGCGATCTGGCGAGCGGTGTTGCCACCGAAATTTATCGTGATCATTCGAACAAAGTCTGCAAAAGCAGGTATCCAGAAGACAAATAAGATCACGCCGGCGATTTTGAAGAGCACGTGCGCGAGGGCGACTCTTTTTGCCTCACGGGAGGTACCGATACATGCGAGCCCGGCCGTGATACATGTGCCTATATTGGCCCCAAATACCATTGGAATGCCGGCCTCCAATGTAATCATACCCTGTTGCGCCAGCACGATCACGAGGCCGGTGAAGGCACCGCTGCTCTGAATGAGTGCCGTAAAAACAGTGCCTACGAGCAGGCCTAACAATGGATTCTCCAAACCTCTCAAAAGGTTGATGATTTCGGGATAGGTTCTCAATGGTTTCATAGCATCGCTCATGAGCTTCATGCCGAAAAAAAGAATCCCAAAGCCCAGGATAGCTTCACCGATGTGTTTGATTACTTCATTTTTGGCGAGCAACCGTGTTCCAAATCCGATGACAATCATTAGAAGTGCATAATCAGTAAGCTTGAAGGCAATCAATTGGGCCGTGACCGTCGCGCCGATATCAGCGCCCAGTATGACACCCAGGGACTGGACAAAGCTCATTAATTCCGCTTGAACAAAACTGACCAGCATGACGGTCGTGGCGCTACTGGATTGGATCACCATTGTGACAAAGGCCCCGACCAACAGTGCAACGAGGCGATTTCTAGTAAAAGTAGCAAGTATCGCCCGCATCTTGTTGCCGGCAGATTTTTTCAGACCCTCACTCATCTTTTCCATGCCATAAAGGAAAAGGGCCAATCCACCAAACAAACCG
The DNA here is from genome assembly GCA_030145585.1 of Desulfatiglandales bacterium. GTDB lineage: Bacteria > Desulfobacterota > DSM-4660 > Desulfatiglandales > HGW-15 > JAQYVK01. The sequence goes on from JAQYVK010000096.1 coordinate 12,923, forward strand.
ATGACCAAGAAACCCCAGGGAATTTCACTAGAGAGGCTTTCATCCGCAAATGAGGTTCTGATACACAAGAAGAAAAAAAGCAGAGTAAAAAGCATTAATTTCGGCTTCCTCAAATGTGAAACAATTATGTTTATGGTGTCATTCATGGAAAACCACTTTTACCCGTCGTTTTTTACCCGCCATCTGGTTGGCAAGAATCCACTCTAATGAATGCCCTGATTGAGCCCCATCTCCCTTACCACCTTGTGTAGGGGTTTTGAATGAGGTTTGAGTTGAAATACCTGGGGTCTCCTGTCACTTCCTCACCAATCCATGCCGGTTTTTCAAAAGATTGGTCTTCACTTTCCAATTCCACTTCGGCCATTGTCAATCCCTGATTTTCCCCAATAAATTCGTCTACTTCCCAGACGAGCCCACCGAATTCGATTTTGTATCTATTTTTTTCGATCAAGGGTTTTTCACACAAATCATCCAGCATGGCTTCAGCCTCATCAGCAGGGATGTCATATTCGAACTCCGACCTTGTAGCCCCGGTGACCATTCCCTTGATGGTCAAAAATCCTTTGTCGTCGATAGTGCGGACCCGGACGATCCGCTCCTTAACACTATTGAGATATCCCTGCCTGTATTTTTTCCCCTTCGCAAGGGATCGCCAGGAATCATCCTTTAGCAAAAATTTTCTTTCGATTTCCTTACCCATT
>JAQYVK010000097.1 GCA_030145585.1 Desulfatiglandales bacterium
TTTTCCAGGATTACGTTCCTTCCTTTGGGACCCAGGGTCACCTTAACGGCGTTTGCCAGGGTATCCACCCCTTGCAGGAGAGCCTCCCTTGCCTTTTGGCTGTATTTAATCTCTTTTGCCATGCTTAATATCCTCCTTCGATTTATTAATGGTAATCTGCTTTAGAAACATCAAAGACGCGTCTATTCAATTATCGCGATGATATCATCCTCTCTCATAATCAGGTGTTCCTCACCCTCAACCTGGATATCGGTCCCGGCATATTTTCCAAATAGGACCTTGTCTCCTTTTTTCACTTCAAGGGGTTGTTTTTTACCGGTATCAAGGAGCTTACCGCCTCCGACGGCTAGGACTTCTCCCTCAATGGGCTTTTCCTTGGCTGTATCCGGGATAATAATACCACCTTTAGTTGTCTCTTCCTCTTCAATTCTCTTTACGATCACTCGATCTTGCAATGGCTTGACTTTCATTTTCAGTATCTCCTCCCATTATCTTTGTAATTAAAAAAAAGCAAAACGGCCTAAACCTTACCTCCCCAAAAAAATATAAACCCTTACCTTTGAGTCATCCCCGTCCAAGATCGCACAGCCGCCTGCTTTCATCGTCCAGGGCAAATACTCCAGCAAGGTATTTAATTTATTTGGTGAATATAAACAATGCCACACAGAACATGAGTCTGGGAAAAATTAATGCCGACAGCATAAATGTCAAGGGTGAAAAAGAAAAAAAACCATTATTCACCCAATTAATTGGGTGAAAGGGGCGGCCCGCCACGAAAAAGGCGGGCTGGATTCGAGGATTCAAGGGGTTGTTTTATAGCTCTTTAATCAATAATTAAATCCCATTCTGTCTCTTGAACCGCATCCTTAATCAACTTAAATTTGCCAACTTCAGTACTTCCTAAATCCCCAGCTATCAGGTTCGGTTTTTCTGATTAAAAAGTTCAAAAGGTCCTTCTCAGGTCACTCGAATCCTTGAATCTTTACCCGCCGTCCGTGTGGCGGGCCTTGCCCCCTTGAATCCTTATGTTGCTGCCTTTCGCCATTTAAGAGTCAGCTTTATCCCCGCTTTAAGATCAGTCTCAGGGTTCCAGCCCAGGCTTTCCTTGGCCTTTTCGACCACGAGGCAGCTGCGTCGTATATCCCCAGGACGAGCCTGCTGGCTATCGAGCGTGGCCAAGTCCTCGGGCAAGTCGGGGTTAGACGCCTTGATGGCCTTATAAACGGTCTGATACAATTCCAGAGTTTTCGTACCATGGCCGGTCCCTATGTTAAAAAATTCACCGCTTCCCTTTGTCAAGGCCTCGATATTGGCCTTTACCACATCTCCCACATAACAGTAATCCCGAATCATCCCCTCAGGATCCTCCTCGAAGTGATTCAAAGTGGAAGGAATCCCCTTCAAGAGATTATCCATGAATATACTCACCACCCCCGCCTCCCCGTGGGGGATCTGTCGGGGACCATAGATATTGGCGTATCGAAGGATGGTGTAATCAAGGCCATATTGATGATGATAATATTTAAGGTAATATTCAGACGCAAATTTTGATACGGCATAGGGAGAAAGGGGGGTGGGCGGATACCCTTCAGACGTTGGATACTGGGTTGCCTCCCCATAGATGGCCCCTCCGGAAGAGATAAAAATGATCTTTTTCACATCATATTTTACCGCATTCTCAAGAAGGTTCAATAAGCCCTTGAGGTTGATTTCCGCATCCAAAACAGGATCAGCCACAGAAATCGGCACACTAATTTGAGCCGCATGGTGATTGAGGACATCGGGCCTTTCTTTTTCCATCAAGGTGTCGATTTCTTTAGATCGAATATCCAAAGGGTAAAATTTAGCTTTTGGATTGATGTTGGCCTTCTTCCCCGTGTAGAGGTTGTCGACCACCCCAACCTGATGCCCCTCTCTGACGTAACCGTCAACCACATTGGATCCTATGAATCCTGCCCCGCCGGTTACCAGTATCTTCATAATCTTCCCTTCAAACTGAAAATTTGACCTGAAGGACTCTCATCAGGCGCAAAACCATATATTATTATCATTAAATTCCATTGAGGTCCAGCCTTTTCGGACAAAAAAACAGTCAACCCCGAGTCTGATGGAGGTTCGAGCGTAAGCGACCTGTGCTTTAAAAGGCACATGAAGGGGTTCGGCCTCGAAGTGGATTCGGGCACATGTTCTGAGAATAATTGGATTTCTTCGTTGTTAAATGGTTCAGCGTGTAACCCTAATGGAGCGTAAACAAAATCGAGAAGGCTTATTATTAAGAATAAAACAAACGCTTTTCACAGTTTTTATACTATATTTATGTCAACCGTAATGATGAGATATAAAAGTGCTTTTTTTTCTCCATTTTGTTTACCCTTCGGGAAAGCCGAGGATACCCCATCTCCTGCGTTGCCAAAGACTCGCAGTAGATTACTACGGCTTCGCCTTTGGACGCCTTGGATCTGGGGCATCCTCGACTTTCGCTCCACTAGGGTGTAATATATATCCCGACATTAGAAACTATCTCAAATTGCCATATTGTCCGATCTCTGCTTCCGGTTTGAATCGTAATGTTAAAAGGGTTCCAGGATTCAAGGGGTCGAGGATTCGAGTGAATTTAACCCGCTAAAAAACAGCGGGTTAAAACGAATTTCGAACAGGGATTGTTGAATTATGAAGTTTCCTTCGACATTTACCCGCCTATTTTTTTGGCGGGTTCGATTCTATTTATTATGTCTTTGACCTCGAACCATTTTTCTATATTTGAGATGGCTTATAGTGAGCTAAGTTAGATAGTGAGGCTTCTCCCGCAGAGCGGAAGGCCTCTGGAAGATCCCTCGGAGGGGGTATCCGAAAATATTTTCGGTTCAAATCCGAATATCGAAACTCGAAATCCGAAACAAATAATAATGCTCAAAATCCGAATGACCGAAACAAAAAAAATGAGCCTATCTTTTCATAAGGTTAATCGTGAGTACACTT
>JAQYVK010000098.1 GCA_030145585.1 Desulfatiglandales bacterium
GACCCTGGAAGGCGCCGCTTACGAAAACTCCCGGGCGCGAGGTCTCGATGGGGTTGACTGGATCGGTTTTACAGAATCCGTGTGAATTGAGTTCGATACCATACTTTTCAGCAAATTCTTCCGCATCGTTAGGAGGATTCATCCCAACGGACAATACCACCAGGTCGAATTCCTCCTCCTTTACGCCGTCCTCATTTGTAGCGTATTTTATGGTTACGTTCTTGCTTTCCGGCAGTTCTTTCCCTATGGATACGTAGCTTCTGAAAAATCGAACCCCGGGAAGGTCCTCAGCTCTTTGGAAGTATCGCTCGAAATCCTTGCCAAAGGACCGGATATCGTTATGGAATACCGTCGCCTCCATGTCGGCGTCATGGTCTTTTGCCAAAATTACCTGCTTCTGGGTATAGGCGCAGCATACGGCCGAACAATAGCTGTTGCCGCCTTCGATAACCTGTCTGGAACCGACGCACTGAATCCAGGCTATTTTATTGGGATGCTTCATGTCGGAAGGACGTCGTATCTCGCCTTCGTAAGGCCCGGTGGAACATAATAGCCGTTCAAAGTCAAGACTGGTGACCACGTTCTCCATCTTGCCGTAGCCATAGTCTCCCCTCAGCTTGGGGTCAAATATCTCATAGCCCGGAGACAGAACGACCGCCCCTACCTCTACTTCTACCTTCTCCGCCTTTTGATGGAGATCTATGGCGTCTTTCTGACAGACGCCAACGCAAATGTTACACTTCTCCTCATCAAAGTAATGGCAGGTTTCAGGGTCTACATAAGTAATAAGGGGAACTGCCTGAGAGAAGTATATGTGGATGGCTTTACTCATCGATAAGTTTTGATTAAATGGGTCAGGGACCTTGACCGGGCAGTACTCTACACAGGTCATACAACCGGTACATTTGTCCTCTCTAACGTATCTGGGCTTTTTAATCAGGGTGACCTTGAAGTCTCCTGCTTCCCCTTCTACACGGTCAACTTCAGTATAGGTCATGATCTCTATATTGGGATGCCGATCACATTCAATAAACTTAGGAGATTCAATGCACATAGAGCAGTCATTGGTGGGAAAGGTTTTATCAAGCTGGGACATCTTACCGCCGAGGGCGGGTGATTTATCAACCAGATAAACCTTAAAACCTGTATCGGCAAGATCGAGGGCGGCTTGAATACCGCTGATCCCGCCACCGACAACCAAAACATCTCCTAAATTGTTTTCTTCGGGACTATGAACGACCTGTCTTTCAACTGATTCTTTTTCCACTTCTCTCCGTCCTTATTAGGTTTTTTTGATACACTGAACAACCCTCATCAATAAGACGAAGGGTTCTTGAAAGAATTGATTGAAATCCAACGGTCACGTCATGCCGGACTTGTAGCTGACTGTAGAGGCTCAATTTCTTACAGTCAGCATGATTCGGCATCCAGAAATACTTAGTTTGTCACTACCTGGATTCCGACTTTTATCCGCCTCTGGCGGATTTGCCGGAATGACAAGTCGCAAAGCGCAATTTAAACTTTTCTTCCCCTAATGACGAGAGATTTGAATCATCCCCGAAAGAGACCCTAGATTACTTCTTGGATAATTTCCGTAATATCTTTAACCTCTAAACCTTCACCATCTTCCACATCTTCCAGGGTTAACCTGCTATCCTCAAAATGGGTGATGCAATAGGGGCAGGACGTCACCAGCACCTCAGCACCAACCTCACTCGCTTGTTCTACTCTGAGGTCTGAGAATCTTTCACCCTTTGGCGTTTCCATCCAGATCCTGCCGCCTCCCCCTCCGCAACAGAGACTATCTTCCCGCGAATCAGGCATCTCTATCAGGTCTAAACCGGATATTTTCTTTAAGGCCTCTCGGGGTTCGTCATATATGCCGTTATGTCGACCCAGGTCGCAGGGGTCATGATAGGTGATTTTCTTGCCATAATCCTTGGTGAGCTCAAGCCTCCCATCATTGATTAGCTCGAATAGATACTGGGTGATATGAACCACCTCAAAGTTCACCATAAATTCGGGGTACTCGTTCTTGAAGGTGTGGTAGCAATGGGGGGAAGAAACAAGGATTTTATGCACACCATGTTCTATAAACGTCTTGATATTTTCCTTGGCTAAGGTCTTGAATACCTCCTCATTGCCCGTCTTGCGGATGCTTTCTCCACAGCAATTCTCCTTGGACCCCAGGATCCCATAATCTATCCCCGCCTTGTTGAGGATATTGGCCGTGGCAACAGCCACCTTTTTTAATCTTGGATCATAGCTGAGGTAGCAGCCGGGGAAATATAACACCTCCATCCCCTCCTCGAACGTCTTTACAGACTGGCCTTCAGCCCAATCCGCCCTCTTTTTTCGCTCCTCACCAATGGGATTACCTTCACCAATGAGGCTTGCGGCTGCACCGCGAACAGGACGGACAGCAGCAGGAAATACATCAAATTCCGAGGCAATCCGGCGTGAGGATACCCCAACTTCTATCTGATTCACTCCCCGGGGGCATTGCTGTGGACATCTTCCGCAGGTCGTGCAACGCCATATCTCTTCATTTTCTATCTCAGTCAAACCGAAGTTAGCCTGCCGGATTATCTTGCGGATACTAAAGGGTCTTACCCTATTCCAGGGACAAACCGTGTCGCATAATCCGCATTGATAGCATAATTTGTTGGACTCTCCACCGGTCTCTTTTATGAGATCCAATACCTCTTCTAAGGGGGCTACTGTCTCCACGATAAAAAATATCCTTTTATTGTTTGGTTCTTATCCCAATTTTTTAAGAGAAAGGAGCAAGCTTCATGGTAAATTAAAAACGAATATCGAATATCGAACAAGGAATGTCGAATTATGAAGTTTCCTTCGACATTCCTTGTTCGATATTCTGCGGTTCTCTTTAATAAATCCTTGAACCTGTGAACGGTTTCAATGTTTTAGTCCTTTGCCAATCGGGCAAAGGTATCCATGACCTTCTTCTTGCCATGTTTTTTTACTAATGATTCGAATGCGATTTCCATATCCTCCCGTTTCACTTCTTCTTCTTCGACTTCCTCTTCCCTTTCTTCGTAAATCAGGGCATCAAATTCGCACGCCTGTACACACATGGGTTCTGATAAAGGAGGGTCGTCCTCGCACATGTCGCATTTTAGAGGGAGACCGGAATCGGGCTCTTTGAAATAATCCCTGGATGGGCAGGAAGCAGGACAGAAGCTGCACTCGCTGTATTCCTTTCCATCGACCGTATAAAGGTTTCTCCCATTACATTCGGCTTGAATATAACCACCGGCACGTACCGGGACATACACGTCACTCAACTCATCAACAATCACGCGAATCCGGGACCTCGCCGGATTAATACTGCTATATTTCGGCACAGCGTGAAATGCGGAGCAGGCCATCTCACATGACCGGCAACCGGTGCATTTATCGACATCAACTTTTATGTCTTTTATTATTTTCTTTTTTTTCTCACCCGTCACGGTTCACTCCCTTCATACTAGATGTCTTAATACGGTCAGATCTTACATCTTATGTCAACTTTATGTATTAAGTTATGGTGCAAGAATCCGGCAAATACTGGTTACTGGACTCTGCCTGCCCCGCCATCGCAAATAGTTTCGCGGGGCAGGTAGGGATGCTGGATGTTATAAGGAATTTTTTTTTATTTATCCAGAATCCAGTATCCGGCATCGCACTGCTTCAAGCAACAGGATATTTGGGTCACCAACCCTTCGAGTACCTCAGGGCCGTGAGCTTGTCGAACGGCTCGTCGGCTTGAGGCGGAGTTTCGCTATTTCTCCTCTTTTTCCTTCGAAGTCTCTTTGGAAGGAGTCTCTTCATCATCCGTCAAGATCCCCCTCTGTACGAAGTCTTCGCTCACATAGTCCAAGCCCAGTTCGTCCAACGTCTCTTTGGTAGGAATACCGTCTTTGTTCCATCCCTTAAATTCATAATATTCGTCAAGCAACTTTTGTTCAAACTCATGGTCTCGTACCGCCCAATGGTCCTCGGGAGGCTTCTCATCTATTCTCCTCATGCCTCTTCTAACGTTCAGGGCCCTGACCAGATTCCGGTTCCTTTGGAAAATTTCCCATAGTCCGTCTTTATCAAGCTCCATGCCGGTTGCAAGTGAGATGACCTCGGGGATATTATTCATGTGATATGTAACACCCCCGCCAAACTGGCCTCTGAATGATGACACAAATCCACAGAGTCCGATGCTGTCATCAATGAAATGCATCGCCTCATTCCAATCAGTAATGGCACAAGATGCTTCATTAGATATTTCGTTGCGTTTTTCCCATTCCAGGAAATATTTTATAAACTTTTCATCAGGGACTACTGGGGCCCATTTTTTGACAAACTCTTCTCTCTCTTTCTTATCTGCAATGGGGTCCTGTGGGAAGGAGCCTTCGATCTGGGTGATGGCCATCTTCGCAGCCGTGGCGATCATGAGGAAATAGGGGGGGTTCAGCTTTCCCAGTTTGATGGGCAGCTGCTCAAATTTCTTCGTGGTATTATGATCATATTCTTCCGCGCCATTTCCAATCTGCCGGGCTGCATGGTAAACACCATTGGCCAAGACATCTCCGATACCTTCCCGGTGAGCAATTTTTTCGAGCAGGTAGAAGAACCTTCCCCTGACGTCGGACGGCATCCCCGGAAAGTCTTTATCAGTCAAAATGCCGGCTTCCAAAAGCTCCAAGGCGAAGGCGATAGCTTGCGGCGTTGAGTAGGAGTCCAGTCCATAGTCCTGAGCAACACCAAGTATGTCATAAGTAAAGTCCAGTTCTTGAAAGGCCGCCATATGATAGGTATCTTTTCCGTAACATTTATAGGCAAATCTTCTCCGTCCCGGCCAGGAAATCACATTACGGCATTGCTTCGGACAGTTATAGCAACTTGTTTGTCGATCCATGTGGTCATACTTCAGGTTCCGCCACCTCTCTTCGAGTTCTTTGCTCCAATAATTTTTTATCCGCGTACGCGCGTTACCCCAGGCAAAATTGTTGTGGTGAAAACTGTCATCCTCATCGACCGCCATCCAATCCCCGACATCCGCGCTCTCAGCGATTTTCTTGTGCAGGCGTTGGCATATTTCAAAGAGTTCGGCCGGCCGAGCGATATTGATGTCCTTTGTTCCGCGAACAGCGATTGCCTTTAACTTTTTGTCTCCCATGACCGGGCCTGGTCCTCGAGCCGCGCTGGAGTGTCCGTGATCGATTGAGGCCATATAGACCCTGTTTTCACCCGCCGGGCCGATAGCGGCCACCTGGACTTTGGCGTCCTTCAACTCTTTTTTAATGATATCCCCGGTCTCCGCAGAGCCTTTCCCCCGGAGATGCGTGGCATCACGTATTTCCACTTTGTCGTTGTTAATATACAAATAGACCAGGTCGGAGGCCTTGCCGCGAATGACTATTTTGTCATAACCGGCATGTTTCATTTCCGGCCCGATAAATCCTCCCATTAATGAATGGGCCATCAAGTTTGTCTGGGGAGAAAAGGTATTCACAGCGACACGATTGGCGCCGGGAACCGGTGTGCCATTTAAAAGACCGGAGCTGAATATGAGCAGATTATCGGGAGAAAAGGGTTCAACTTCAGGAGGAACCCGATCCCACAGTATCTTGGCGGCCGTACCCTGACCCCCCAGATAAAGTTCCATCAATCTTGGGTCGGTTTCGACCTTTTCAATGTTTCCTCGGGATAAATCAATTTCTAGATTAACCCCTGTCTCTGCGTACCTCATTTTTTAACTCCTCTATTCGTCTATATAAACCAAAATGTTAACACTTGCCCTATAAAAGCGGGGAAATGCCAACTTCAAAGATCACCAAAGATTACAATGAGTTATCACGTTATGCCGGATATAAAATGATTTTTTTGATTTATCCAGCATCGCTTCGCCTCATGCAACTGGATATTAACGCCTCTATGTGTCGGCTTGAGGCGGAACTTCGATAGGTTAAATGGCGATAAAAAGTTTCACGATATGAAACAATATTTCAATAATGACGTTAAAAATATCATATGGAAGGGAAAAGTCAAGAGAAAAATTTACAACATATCATATCGTAAAAAGCGAATATGGCCCCCTTATTAGTAGGGGTTAGGGAAAATTAACATAATGATTACTGTTTTGAGTCAAATTACAGAAAAAATCAATTTAGATTTCGATTGACTTTTTGTGGGAAAGGGGATAAAACGAAAACGTGTTTCACGATATGGAATTTTTTGAATTCTATGCCAGTTCGTATGAAAAAATATTTTAACCAAGTTTTAACATTTATATGATCAAATTATGACTTCTGAAGACAAAAAAGAACGAGAATACAAGGTACAGGCCCTCGAGAGGGCTTTGGATATTCTTGAGTGTTTTTCCCTTCAGGACAGGGAATTAAACCTCTCCGAGGTCGCGGCTAAAACCGGGCTCAATAAAACAACGGCCAAAAGGCTCACCTCGAATCTCACTGAAAGGGGTTATCTAAGGAAACTTGATTCCAAGCATTATCAATTGGGTCTGCGATTGTTCGAGCTGGGAGGGATTGTTCATTCATCATTAAATCTTCGTGACGCCACTTCCACTCCCATGTCCCAAATTCAGAAAGAGACCGGGGCGACAATCCTTTTGGGAACCGTCATGGAAGATCAACTCGCCTTGATTGACAAGCGGGAAGGACGGAGTTTCATTCGGATCTCCGCTGATGTGGGCTGGAGGGGGCCCCTGCATTATGGCATGCTAGGCATGATATTGATGGCCTACCTTGAGCCTGAAGAGGTGAGACGGATTCTCCAAAAGGATAAATTGCAGGCCTATACGCCTTTTTCAATAACGGACGAGGACGCCTTCAGTCTGAAGCTTGAGCACATCAGGAACCAAGGGTACGTGATAGAAAAAGGTGAAGCCATTGAAGGTATCGTCGGGATTGCAGCCCCAATCAGGGATTCCACCCGTCAGGTTATCGCCGGACTGGGGATAGTGCTTACTAATGATCAGGCCAGAAACGGGATGAACGGACATGTTGACCTGGTAAAAAAAAGTTGTGAAAAGATTTCTCAAGAACTTGGATACCTAACGATTTAATCCTTTCAATGTTTTTAAAGGTGTGTGCACAGGTCTTCGTGAATTCCTCTAAATAAATCACAAAGAAGAAGCCCAACCTTCCACCTCTTTGACGATCTCTTCGACAATCACCTCGTATATGGCTTCTCCCAACTCTGCTTTTCCCAAAGCAGGGGCGCCAAAGTAACAATCTGTTCCGCCCGCCTCAATAAAATCCTTGAATTTACCTTTCTGTTTCACGTAGTAGGGTTTCAAGTCTTTCACGACTTCGGTTTTTACAAGTTCGGGGCACTTCCACAGACAAAATGATGTCTCGATTTCCCCGGCGTGAAAGTCGCATTCCGGTGATTCTCCACGCAGCATGTCATGTATTTTACCCATTATTCTCCCTATTGGATTCGCCATTATGGTAGGGATACCTCTCTCTGTCAGTTCTGCAGAGGTTTTTATAAGTGTTTCAATGTTGACTCTCTCACCATGCTGGTTGACAATGACCGTTCCCTTAAAATCATGGCGTTTGAAAGACTCGGCAATGTCTGAAATGACCAATTTTACAGTTTCCGGTTTCATTGAAACCGTGCCACTAAACATTTTAGAAGGTTCTGAGACTCCGATGGGGATGACCGGTGCCATAACGGCAGGGGTTCCTTGCGCATTGAGCCTTTCTGCACTCATCTCAGCCATCGCTTCTGATCCAAGAAAATCAACCGATAAGGGTAGGTGTGGGCCATGTGCTTCAAGCGGACCTATGGGTAGCAAAACAATGGCTCCTTTTTTAGAATACGCTTCGGTTTCAAGATAAGTCATTCGTTCTAATCTGAATTCTTTCATCATCAACTCCTTATTATTTAGTAATTGTCAAAAATAGGTTCCTATTGGCCCTTTCAATAAATCCCCCTATCCCCCTTTGCCAAAGGGGGAACTTATGAAGGCCTGAAGTTGTATGAGCACGCTTATGCCTCACTGTGCAATACCGGAGTTAAAAGTTTCCCCCCTTTTCAAAAAGGGGGGGCAGGGGGGATTTTATACGGCCACTCAGGGTAAAAAGGTTGAAGAATATCCAACCCATGTAGTCGATTCGATAATAGCCTTCAGTCTATTTACCTAGTATCACCAATTTTTTTTTACCTCAAACCATTTTTCGGTCAGGAGCCAATCCGGGGGCTCATGATACGTTGCATTCCTTCCTTGCGGTGGCGGCATGAAGTCTCGCGCCTCAGGATATTTAAAGAAGGCCTTTTGCATCCACAGCAGTGCCGTGGACACCAATCCTGTTGGATCCCTTGGGTCTATGTTTCTGGACATGGAATGGAGCCAGTTGTTTTTCCTGGAATAGGGACAGACTGCCAGGCATATCCGGCACCCCCTCGAGGAGCCACTCACGGCAACACTCGACCATACGTTTTGACAGAGTTCGCATTTAATCCTCCAGCGCCTGTATCCGAACTCCACATCCGGATGCTCCTTATGACTGATGGCACCGCCGGGACATTTTTCTGCACAGATTTTACATTTTCTGCAGAACTCGAGAACGCCAATATCAATGGGCTTATCCGCCTCCATGGGCACATTGGTCGTCACACAGGCCAGGCGGGCGTTTGGACCCAGCTCCGGTGTCAGAAGCAGCCCCATACGACACTGCTCCCCCAACCCGGCATCTATACCAACCGGCGGCATCATCAAATCATAATGGGCCGGAGGGGCGTGGGACCTTGCCGGATACCCCAATTCGTGGAGAAAGCTTTCCAGCCGTCCGGCGATAATACGCTCTTGGGAATAGGCGTCAAATGACGAGCCATAAACAGGGTTGACATACAACTGGTCCCATTCATGGGGGGTGGCAAAGACAATCGCATACTCCCAATGGGAAGGTACCTTATATTCACCTGGGCCAACTCCCCGCAAATAACTTTGGAAGCACCAGTCCGGGTTGAGTTTCGTGATCCCAACCAGGGTGGCTCCAAAAGTGTGGGTGACCTTTTTGATCAACTGAGATGCATGTGAAGGGCTGATGAAAGGAAGGGGCTTTTCCCGGCGGATATTCCGATAATCCCATTCGTCCGGAGGTCCTGCAGGTTCGGGAGGATACATGTTATCCAACTTCTGGGCTTCATCCGGATGATCGAATAGGCTCCCCATTGACTTAGACCATGCATCCGCAATGGCGAATTGTGTTGAGAACTTGGGCCAGTCCGCCTTTTGTTTCTCCATGAGATCGAAGCCCTTGATCATCAAATTGTAGTCTTCCGGATGTCTGTTGTAGTAGCTTTTCAAAGGTTCCGGAAGTGCTTCGATGCCTATCGATGGAGCCCATCGAGGTCCACCACCGTTTGGATGCATTAACAATTGTTCAAACATCCTGATACGGCCTTCAAGAGACTCAATCCATTCGACACGTCTCGTGGGCCCTTCCATTCGATAAGTGGGGCTTTCTTTTGTAAAAGGTTTTCGGTTAAAAAACATGCCGGCACCATGAGTGAACCTTTCCCAACCCGTATAGGAATCATAATCCTTGCCTGCAACATACGCGGCAAATGAAATCCCCACGATCCCCAGGATCGCAGCCAACAACCCCCCTGTCTTTAAGATGGATCTATAGATCGTGCCACCGGCGAGTGCCGTATCACAGAGACCTAAAATGATGAAACTGCATAGGATAAACCATAATGAAAGGATTATTCTTCTTTTCATCTTGTACCTTCACCTAACATTTTGAAATTGGTCAACCTGGTGGTCGTTTAATAAACTTGTTGAAATTATGAATAGGGTACCCATACTTCAAGGTTGTATTTAATGATGTGAAAGGATCTTATCAAGAAACTGCTTGGCCCTTTCATTCTGAGGATTTTTAAAAAACTGATCCGGAAGGTTCTCCTCAAGAATCATGCCCCTGTCCATAAAGACCATCCGGTCCCCCACTTCTTTAGCAAAGCCCATCTCATGGGTAACGCAGAGCATCGTCATGCCCTCGTGAGCCAGTTCAACCATGACGTCCAGCACTTCTGAAACCATTTCTGGGTCCAGTGCGGATGTCACTTCATCAAAAAGCATGACCTGGGGTTTCATGCACAATGCACGAGCAATGGCGACCCGTTGCTGCTCACCGCCGGATAGCTGATTCGGATATTTTTTCGCCTGCTCGGCAATGTACACCCGATTTAGATAATACATGGCCAATTCTTCCGCTTCAGGCTTTTTCATGCCGCGTACCGATATGGGTGAAAGAGTGAGGTTGTCCAGGATAGTCATGTGGGGAAAAAGATTGAGTTGTTGGAAGACCATACCGACTTCGGAGCGTATCTGTTCTATGTTCTTAAAATCATTAGTGAGCCTGATACCGTTTACGATGATCTCCCCTGCTTGATGGTTTTCCAGCCTGTTGATGCATCGTATTAAAGTAGACTTCCCGGAACCGGAAGGACCACATATGACGATTCGCTCTCCTTTTTTTACCTTTAAATTAATATCAATCAGGGCGTTGAAATCGCCAAATGACTTTCTGACATTGACCATCTCAATGATATATCTCTTGTCAGCCTGTTGTATGTTCTCAGATGCTTTGACCATTTTTT
>JAQYVK010000099.1 GCA_030145585.1 Desulfatiglandales bacterium
AGGAGCCGATAATCGAATAAGCCATGGTAAATTACTCCGAGATTGCAAAAGAGGTTGATCAGGTAAGACCTTCAGAGGCCGGCCAAGAACTCTGGCTTGAAGAGAAGGACCTGGCCGTAACTGTGTCTGAGTTAATGGAGGATACTGAAAATTCAGGCCGGGTGGAAGCAGACGATGCTGATCCATTAGAGATGGAGGGCTGGAGTCAGGAGATCATCGACCTTGGGAATCGGTTTATTGAAACAGCGAAAGCCATTGGTGAACAAGTCAGGAATGATGAAGTGATAGACCCCTCTCCAGTATTCAACGACCTCAATGCTATTATTAAGAACGATCTCGTTGAAAAGCTGTATGAATATACCATGTGCGAGTTGGAAGAGAGGGACATGATTCCGAGACACAGTGTCGATGTTACCTTTGTCTCGCTGATGATTGGAAAGGGGATGAGTTACGATCCCAAGACGCAATTGGTCCTGGGACTTGCGGCCTTTTTTGAAAATGTGGGGATGTACAAAATTCCTGATAATATCCTCAACAAAGATGGGGCAATAGATAAGAGTGAGAAAAAAATCATTAAGAACTATCCTAAAATGAGTTTTGATATCCTTAACGGATTAGAGAAGAAGTATAAGTGGTTGGCGGAAATTGCTCTCCAAGTTAATGAAAGGTCAGATGGGTCGGGTCATCCCAACGGCTTAAAGGGGAGAGAGATCAATAAGCTGGCCTCGATTATCGGATTGGTGCATGTCTATGTGGAAATGACCCGTGATCGTTACTACGGGGACAATCTTGATCAAACGGATGCCATTAAATATATCGTTGATGAAGCAAAGGATCTTTTTCCACGAAAAGTCCGGAAAGCCTTTTTAGATCAGGTGACCTTGTTCCCCATTAACAGTTATGTCATCCTGAACAATCAATCTATAGGTAGGGTTCTTCGCACAAATAAAAAATGGACATTGAGACCGACAATCGAGCTTCTATTCAACAGCCAGGGAGACAAACTGGAAAAGCCCAAAAACATCCGGCTCATGGAAAACCCTTTATTGTATATTAAAGGCAGTGTTAATCCGAACGATCTGCCTTAACCATGAATTATCTATTGAGGCTAAGATCCTAAAATTTTTGTTAGGTTTTGTATCAAATACTGATGTTAGGAATGAACGGATACTGGATACTGGTTCCTGGATACAGGATGATTCGGAGGATTCTTCCTTTTTTATCCAGCATCCGACATCCGGCATCGCTCCGGTTCAAGCAATGATTTGTTTGAGACATCACCTCGTTGGGTTGAGGCGGAGCTTCGCAAGTAAAAGGATAAACCCGAATAATAATAGGATTTAAAATTTGGGGATATAATAAAGTCATAACCCCCAGTCAAAAAAATCGGAGAGATTACACCATCCTTTCAGGCAGAGCCGATAGATCGGCGAGGGCATTCTTGAATAGCAAGGAGAGGTGGGGGATAATGGAGAACCGTTAGCACAAGAATTGATTATGACACAATATGATTTAAATCTTAGGGAATACTGGTGGATTTTCAAAAAAAGAAAATTGGTGGTGATCTTTATTGCGATCCTCCTGGGTTTTTTCAGTACCGCCTTCGCCATCCTCAAGGCCCCTGAACCCATTTATGTATCACTCAGTAAAATAAAGTTTGAAAGGGAGACACCGGTCGACGGCCTCATGGCCCGAACCATTTCATGGGCCAACGGTGATGACATCCTGACTCAGACCTCGATGATCAAGAGCTACACGGTTCTTGAAAAGGTGGCGAGGAAATTGGGTCTTATTCCCCAAAGGGGGAAGAAATTAAATGAGCGGATGAAAAACCGTGTCATAGGTGTCGTCGAGAATCTCCAATCAAAAGTTAGGGTAACGAGGGAGGGCTTTACCAATATCCTGCATATTGAGGTGACCGATAATAGCCCTGTTTTCGCGCAGAGGCTTGCAAACACCATTGCCGAGAGCTACAAGGCCTCGCATACCGAAGAGCAGATGAGACGGACAACGGAGGCCATCAAATACATTAGTGATCGGCTCAAGGATGTGAGACAAAAACTCCGGGAATCGGAAAATGCTTTCAATCGGTTTAGCCAGGACAATCAGTTGATTGCCATCGATCTGCAGGGCGAAAATCTTTTGGCGAGGGCTCAGGAGATTCGGAAGTTAATCCGAGAACTCCAGGACGATAAAGAGGAATTTCAAGGCATTCTGGAACGCCTGCAGGCGTTTATAAAGAAACCCACCCGCTCCGATGTCGATTTTTATTCGACAACCGCGAGAAGCCAATATCAGAACTCGAACGATAAGCTCATAGGACTTGTGATCCGGAGAGATATCCTCCTTAAAACGTATACCCCAAAACATCCCGAAGTGCATGCCATCGACAATCAGATCAATGGTAACGCCCGAAAAATGGCCAGCCTGCTCCAAATTCAGATCAATGACATCAAAAAGAAGGAAGGTGATGCAAAGAAGGAATTGAATCGGATTGACCAGAATGCCAACGCCCTGATGGACAAGAAGCTGGAACTCAACCGATTGAAAAGAAATGTGGACATGCACAAGGAAATGACCATCCTTCTGGAACATAAAAACGAGGAGGCGCTGATCAGGAGGGCTGAAAAGCCTGAAGAAATTTTCATTATAAAACCTGCCATGTTACCCAGTCAGCCAATCAACCCCCCTAAGACCGCAGCTACAGGAGCGATCGGAGTTATCATCGGTGCTCTTCTCGGATTGGTGACAGCTTTTGTCATAGAGACCTTTGATACATCTCTGGGCGCAATCGAGGACGTGGAGGAGGCCATTGGAAGCCAAGTTTTGGGTGTGGTTCCCCATGCGGATGTGAAGGATATCCGTGACGGGCTAAAGGAGAGATTCCCGGAGAAGGTCCAAGAACACGCCATAGCCGAGGCAGCCAATCTCATATCTCATTTTGTCCCCAAATCGATGATGTCAGAAAGTTTTAGATCTCTCAGGACCAATATTCAGTTCAAAGACGTAGAGAAGAGACTTAAAACCATATCCATTGCCAGCACGACGCTCCAAGAGGGGAAGACCATGGTTGCGATAAATCTGGCAATAACCATGGCTCAAGGCGGCATTAAGGTCCTATTGGTCGGGTGTGATTTGAGAAAACCCATGGTGGCCAAAAGACTTGGTTTGGAGAGGACCCCCGGACTCACGGATATTCTGCTTGGAAATTATGAATGGCGTGACACGGTAAAGGGCCTTACGGATATGATCATGGGAAAGATGACCATGGAAGAGGTGATGATGACGCCGGGTATGGACAACCTCCATATCATCACCAGCGGGGCCATCCCTCCCAATCCGGCCGACTTGGTCGGTTCAGAACGCATGGAAGTATTTATCGAAGAGGCCAAGGAGGCGTATGATATGGTGATCTTCGATTCCACCCCGATCCTTTCGGCAGCCGACGCAGCCATTTTGGGGAGAAAAGTGGATGGGGTCCTTCTTGTTTACCGGGTCGGCTTGGTGTCGAGAGGATTACTAAAAAGATCGACCACCCAGTTAGAGCAAGTGAATTGCAATATTATCGGTGTAGTCCTTAATGGTATGAAGCCGGAGATCAGCCCTGATTTTCAGGATTATAAACATTACAGTTATTACTATTCATATGGTGGCCCTGAAGGTGATGAAAAAGACAAGGGATATAAAAAAGGCTTGACATATCTCAGCAAGAAATTAAATGGTCAAGGGGCCAATAAAAAAACGAACGACACAAATGGGGGGGGAGGAAGCAACTTGGAGAAGCGCGAAAAGAAACCGAATAAGATGAAATTGCCCCTTCTGTTTGTGGCATTGGTCTTTTTGGCGATGGGCTTACTCTGGCAAAATGGAGTCGTGGACCCCTTTACATGGTTTCAACCAGAGCCGCCGGAAGTAACACAACGTATGAATGGATCCGTGAAGGAAAAGAGTCTGCGGGGGATTTCTTCAAAAAAACAGAGAAAAATCACTAAAAGCCTGAAAGAGACGACATCCGAGAAAAAAAGAGTAACCAACCGTCAAACGATACCCACGAAGAAGCCTGCAATGGTAAAGCGGGTGTCAAAACCTTCAACAAAGGCGTCTTCTAAGGTCAAGAAGACTCCGAAAGCGGCGATTCCCCAAAAACCGGTGGTCCAATCCAAAGGACCGGAGACCAAGGAATCCAAGAAAAGAGTCGTGATCAGACAGCCAATTACGCCTCCAAAAACGTCCTCTGTTACAAAGAAGACCGAAAAACCCTCTGCAAACCCCTTTGCAGATCCTTTTAAAATATTGTCTCCCAAAGCGAAAAAGATTGACAAAGAGCCACCCAAAAAGCCTTTGGTCATCTCCAAAACGCAGACGGGTGGAATGAACGGGAAGAAACCGGTGCTCAATCGTAACGCTTCTGTCACCAAGGTACCGAGATACCCTTACTCCCTCTATATCGGTTCTTTTCAAACCATAAAGCGAGCAAACAGGGCGGTTTCCATTTATACCAAGAAAGGCCTAAGATCTGCATATAAGGTCAAAGTCTTTTTGAGTAAAGGGGTGTGGTATAGGGTCTACATGGGTTATTTTGAGAGTCACGAAAGGGCAGATAAATTCAAACGGGAAAATGAGTTGAAAGAGACCACGGTGAAAAAAACCCCATACGCCAACCTCATCGGCACTTATTCATCAACAAAAACTCTTGAGAACAAGATTCGGTCGCTAGGACTTGGTTTTTCCCCTTACGTGATAACGGACAATGGTGGGAAGTATCGTCTTTTTGTCGGGGTTTTTTACTCGGAGCAACGGGCCGAGACACAACAGAAAGAGTTGAAATCCAAGGGTATCTCCAATAGAATCGTCAAACGATAGATTTTTGGATTTTCTCCCGATTAATTGGTGTTGATTAAGACCCAATAAGTCGGTTATCTACAATTGAGTAGGTGTGATTCCAGAGGGTACAAGGAGTCGCGCCCGCTACAAAAACGGCGGGCGGGGATTCAAGGCCCTCCACAAACACGGCGGGTAAAGATTCAAGTGAAATGCTAAAAAATTACAAAGACTTGAAAGTCTGGTAAAAGTCATACAAACTCTGTTTAGAGATATATAGAATAACAGCAAAATTCCTAAAGGAAGAAATATACGGTCTAACTTCACAGATAAGAAGATCTGTCGTGTCTATTCCTTCTAATATCGCAGAAGGATATGGAAGAAGGACAACCACGGATTACATAAGGATGCTCTACATATCTTATGGTTCCGTTTGCGAATTGGAAACGCAGATATTATTAGCAGGAGATTTAAATTTTATTGAAAAAGGTGAATTGGGTAAACTAAAAAAGAACATCACAGAAATTGAAAGAATGTTAAAAGCGCTGATAAAGTCTTTAGAAAATAAACCCTTGAATCC
>JAQYVK010000100.1 GCA_030145585.1 Desulfatiglandales bacterium
CCCCTCTTTTTATAGCGTATTTAGTGTAATAACAATTAGATAGCTTGGTCCGACCCGAATTCCGGGCACGAATTCAGGTATTCAAAGTGTAATGCAGATAATGATAGCCCCGACATAATTGAAAAAGGATAGCAAAATTGTTGAGCTTGCGATACGTCATGCTTAACTTGGTAAGATGCACTGCCCGGCGCACCATGGTTGCGCCCAGTCAACAGGAGACCAAAATGCGGCTACGGATATCGATACTTTTTCTTTTGCTGCTGTTTCTCTTTGCTTGCGGTTCTGTTTATCAGCCCCCGGACCTCGGTAATCTGTACAGCGAACTGGCTCAACGGGAAGACCCATATCGCAACCCGATAATTGTCATACCGGGCATCCTTGGCTCCAAATTGGTTGACCTGGAATCGGGCGCAGTTGTCTGGGGTGCCTTTGGTCTCGGCCATGTGAATCCTAACACCAAATCCGGTGCCAGCCTCGTTGCGCTCCCTATGGGTGAGGGGAAAAAGTTTGATGAACTACGCGACGACGTTGCACCGGATGGTGCCCTGGATCGGGTTATTTTTAATTTTTTCGGCTTTCCGGTACAACTCAATGCTTATTACAACATTTTGCGGACGCTGGGAGTTGGGGGTTATCGCGACAAGGGGCTGGTTGAGGCAGGTGCTGTTGACTATGGAGACCGCCACTTCACCTGCTTTCAATTCGATTATGATTGGCGCCGTGACATCGTAGAGATCGCTGGAAAACTTGACCGGTTCATCGAGGAAAAAACACGTTATGTCCAAGAAGAGACCGAAAAACGTTTCGGCATAAAACTGGATGAGGTGAAATTTGACATCGTCACCCACTCCATGGGAGGGTTAGTCGCCCGCTATTATCTACGTTACGGCGATGTGGACCTTCCCGACGATGGTAGTCTCCCGGAATTAACCTGGGCCGGCGCTCGTCGGGTGGATCATTTGGTCATGATCGCGCCCCCAAATGGTGGTGCCCTGGATGCCTTGCTAAACTTGATCAACGGGTTCAGCCCCGAGACACTCCTTCCCCACTACCCAGCTGGGGTAGTAGGCACCATGCCGGCGGCATATCAACTGCTCCCTCGGAGTCGTCACCGTCCATTGCTGGATAATCAGGGCCGTCCTGTCCCGGACATTTATGACCCCGGCTTGTGGCAGAGCAACGGCTGGGGTCTGGCAGACCCGAAGCAGGACAAAGTCCTCAACATGCTTTTGCCTGATATCGAGAGCCCTGAAAAACGGTTGGATATCGCTCTCGACCACCAGCGAAAAGCATTGCTCCGAGCCAAACAGTTCAATTCTGCCTTGGACATCCCGGCCAAACCGCCGAATTCACTCCGGTTGCTTCTGATAGCGGGCGATGCTGAAGACACAAAGAAAACTGGGCAATTTGATTCAAGCGGCAGGATAAAAATCATAGAGACGGGCCCGGGAGACGGTACCGTTTTGCGTAGCAGCGCTCTCATGGACGAACGGTTACCAGACGGCCTCAAGACAAGGCTCCTTTCCCCCATACAGTGGACCCAGGTACTTTTTGTTTTTTCTGATCATTTGGGGCTTACTAAGGAGCCCGCCTTTGCCGACAACGTCCTCTACTTTCTCCTTGAAAGCCCGCGGCCCGGGTAGTGAAGAAAGGTATAGGTGTCAGGCCTACACAGTTGACAAGTCGAGATCTAAAATAATTTTATTAATCTTTTTTTTCAGTTTTTTATCGTCTACGATTTGCAACCCAACTCGGCGGCTTGGACTTTTAATTTCTTCAGCCTACAGCCCCTGGCCACCATCCTGTCCCGCCATCTTGTCTCGGCGAAGTCTTGACGAAGACGGAAGCCAGGCCACCCCTGGTGGGCAAGCGTCGGCGGAAGCCTTTGGCGGAGGTGGAAGCTTTTAGCGACGGTGGCAACAGTCAAACACCTAATTATTTTATCCCTAACAGTCTACAGCCTAAACGGCTACAGTCTTGATTTAATTAGTGAAAATTAGTGAAGATTAGTGGTTCCTAAAAGTCTTTTTACCCTGCCTGTCCGCCGAAGCTTTACGCGAAGGTGGAAGCTTTTATCGAAGGGCAGCTTTCCGCCCGTCCCTTTCCTTTATACTCTATGCCCTACTTGGCACGGCATAGCCTTCAGGCGAAGCCGGCTGCGCTCGTCTTCAATTTATATATTTATGTACGTCCCCTATTTTTCGACCCATTTTCTAGTTTGACATTGAATTAAAAAGATATTTGAAATATCCACCTCAAAATGTTATAAAAATTCTAAAGAGTTATCCATGGTTCCACCAATAAAAAGACGTAAAGGGGATCCATCATGAACCGGAATGAAATCCTCCAAAAATTAATAATATTAAAGGATGAGCTGAAAAAGTTCTATGTGAGGGATCTTTATATTTTTGGTTCATATGCAAGAGAAGAGGCCCAAGAACAAAGCGACTTGGACATTCTTGTTGATTTTGAACCGGAGGCAAAGATCGGTTTATTCGAGTTCGCCAGACTTCGACGGAGGCTAAGCGAGTATTTGGGTCGAGAAGTGGATTTGGTGACACGGGATGCAATACGACCAGAGATGAGGGATGAGATATTGCGGGAGGCCGTTCATGCCTCGTAGAGACTGGGAATTGCGGATCAATGACATTCTGGATGCCATAACTGCGGTGCAGGGGTATACCGAGGGCATGAAATATGAAACCTTTGCGGCAGACCGCAAGACTGTGGATGCCGTAATACGCAATTTGATTCTCATAGGAGAAGCGGCAAGTCACTTACCAGATGACTTCGTATCGAAGCACTCTGATATCCCGTGGCGAGATATGCGAGACATGCGGAACTTTGTGGTTCACGAATACTTCGGGGTCAGTGATAGGATCATATGGGAGACCGTCCAAAACGATCTACCACCGCTCTTACCGCGTTTACGGCAAATGTTGGAATCGGATCAAAAACAATAATCATGATGAGGGAGCTAAGCAAGTTCTTCCCGAACGTCCCCCATTTTTTTTCAGCAGTTAGTCCCCTTTTTTTCGCTTTTGTTCTGAATCCTGTATTCCTTAGCCCGCCATAGTCAGCCCGCCAACGTCGGTGGCTGACTCATGGCTTCTAATTTCTGACAATTACCTTCGCGCTCTTACCCGCCGTCCCTGTGACGGATTGGACTCCTTGGCCCCTCATTTTCTTTACTCTTCGACTCTTTTGACCTTTCGACTATTAGACCCTTCGACTTTTACCCGCCGTCCCTTTGGCGGGTTTATCTCCATAACCTTCAGCCTTAAGCCCCTTTCCTCTTGGTGAGTTTCGCTCTGCTCTACCTGGCCGCCATCCTGTCCGCCGAAGCCAGCTCGTCACAGACGAGCGGGCGAAGGTGGAAGCCTTGGCGACGGCGGCTGCGCCTTTAATTTTTGATCATATGCTTGCTTGACATATTAGCTAAAATTACCTATATTTACCCAAATTTTGAGAAACTCATGCACCTACTAAAGTGCAAGGAACACTAAAATTCGGGCCTGTTCATAAATAATGACTATCCCCACAGCACAGATAGTAAGAAACTGAAGAACTTAAGGCGTCCTGCTAAATTACAGGGAAGACCGATGAATTTCAAAAAGAACCCGGAGTCGCTGGGATATGGCCTCTAAAAGAAAGAAGCCAGAAAAAGCCATGACCCGGCAGACCACGCGAAAGGCTAAGGTCGCTATCGCAAAAGATTCGTTGCTTCCATCGGGTTACCTGGAAGTCCTTGAAGACATTAAAGGGAAAGTTCTCGCAGCCCGAATTCGAGCGTCGCTTTCCGTCAATCGCGAATTGATTATCCTTTATTGGGAGATCGGGCGCCTGATTTTGCAGCGCCAGGAGGCCGAAGGCTGGGGGGCCAAGTGGTCGACCGTCTCTCAGTTGACCTCAACCGGGAATTTCCTGACCAGAAGGGCTTCTCATCGCGCAACCTGAAGTATATGCGCAAGTTTGCAGAGAGTTTTCCTGACAGGGGGATCGTGCAGCAAGCTGCTGCACAAATACCGTGGTTTCATAACTGTGTGATCCTCGATAAGATTCAAGATGCTGAACAGCGGGAGTGGTATATACAGGCGACCATAGAGCACGGCTGGTCGCGTGCCGTGCTTGTTCACCAGATCGAGTCCGACCTTTATAGCCGCCAAGGCGTGGCGCTGACGAATTTCCAGACCACTCTGCCTTCCCCTCAATCCGATCTGGCTCAGCAACTTGTGAAGGACCCGTACAATTTCGAGTTCCTCGGGCTCGGCCGGGAGACTTCAGAACGTGAGCTTGAAACAGCCCTCATCGACCGTTTGAAGGATTTCCTGATAGAACTGGGCAAGGGGTTTGCCTTTGTTGGACAACAATATCACCTCGGTGTCGGGGGTGAAGATTACTACCTAGATTTGCTCTTCTATCATCTGCACCTGCGTTGCTACATGGTCATTGATCTGAAAGTCGTGCCCTTCAAGCCCGAGTTTGCGGGGAAGATGAATTTTTATCTTTCGGCCGTGGATGACCAACTACGTCACCCTGACGACCAACCATCCATCGGCCTGATCCTCTGCAAGGAACGCAACCGGCTGGTGGTCGAATACGCTCTTCGCGATGCCAAAAAGCCGATGGGTGTCGCTACATACCGTGTTCTACCGCACAAGCTCAAGGGTGAGTTGCCAACGGCCAGACAGATTGAAAAAGGGATTGGGAAAACATGACGGAGATAAGAACAAAGGATAAAAAAGCTTGGGGTCAAGGAGGGTAATCCTAAGAAAAAAAATTTATCCCGTTAAATCTATATTGCAAGAGCCAATGAGTACTTCACACATGGGTAGAGCGACAATCTATTAACCATGTCAATATTTTTCTCGTTATTTAACTGGGGTTGGGTTTGAAGTGAAGGATAGAAAAGCCCAATACCGTAAAAAGAAAAAGCAGAAAAAAGGGAAGGCTAAAATAATCTATTCGAATTTGGACCGAGGTAGACCAGACTGCCGGATAATTGACATCAAGGTTCCAGTACGAAGCTCATTGTGGTCTGGAACAGGTATTGTAACGGTTGATTCCGACGTTTTGTTTTGCATCGCGATATGACTCCCACGCCTTCTCACTTCTATAAATCCATTTTTTTTAAGAATGTTGCAGACCTCTTTCCCTGAGAGAACGCGCAGTTTACCCAACGGCGACCTCCACCTGAGTCACGTAAACTTCATCATGGAGCCTTGTTTTAACTTCCTCAGGAGAAGCCGTTTCAAAGAACAATTCCAACGCTTCTTGAAGATTCTTTTTGGCTTCGTCTATTGTATCACCCTGACTTGCAACATCCAGTTCAGGGCATAAGGAAACGAATCCATTGCCTTCTCTTTCAATGATTGCAGTAAGTTTTTTATTCATAGCATACCTCTTTATTCTTTATTAATAATCGACTAATAAAATCCGGAAAACCCTTGAGTGTAAATTCAGCGAACAACCCGAACATATTAACAAAATTTCTAACTGAAAACAAGTTAAGGTTCTAAGGTTCTAATATAATGCTTATCGACACTTGTCCTGCCTGCCCCGCCATTTGCGCCATCTTGTCCTGAGCTTGTTGAAAATCCTGAGCAAGTCGAAGGGTCGAATGGATGCGCCCCGAGCCCTACGCCGTTTTCTCTTTATTTATTCACATTAGAGAAAATTAGTGTAGATTAGTGGTTACTTGTCCCCTGCGCCCTGTGCCCCCTGGCCGCCATCCCGTCCGCCGAAGCTTTATGCGAAGGTGGAAGCCTTGGCGACGGTGGCTTCAGTCTACAGCCTACAGTCTTGATTTTAATTAGTGAAAATTAGTGTAGATTAGTGGTTGCTCAGACTTAATCCCTTGACAAATGGAATTAAATGTTTTATGACTAAATTAAAGTAGTATCTTAATATGGTCAATAATTATGTATGTCCCTCGGGAACTAACTAGGACATTTCGTTCCACCCTCAGACAATTTCCTGCGGTTTTAATCACAGGTCCCCGCCAGGCCGGAAAATCGACATTCATCCAGAATGTTATGAAGAATGTTCCTTATGTCACTTTTGATGATCCCCTTAACCGGGATTTTGCCCTGCAGGATCCCAACGCCTTTTTGGATCAATATCACGATAAGAGAGTGATCCTTGATGAAATCCAATATGTCCCCGAAATCTTACAGTACATCAAAATAAGGATAGACAAAGACAGGAAGCCGGGCGTCTGGATTATGACGGGCTCCCAGCAATTTCATTTAATGAAGGGGGTCAGCGAAACCCTCGCAGGTAGAATCGCTATTCTTGAATTGCTGCCTTTTAATCTGAAGGAGAACAATGCCTCTAAAAAACGGCTTGAAGATTTGATTTGGACCGGTTTTTTCCCTGAACCGGCCTGTTATCCGAAAAGGCGTGATCTATGGATGAAATCATTTATTCAAACCTATCTTGAAAGGGATATCCGTCAGATTGAGAACATCCGAGACTTCCGATCCTTTGAAATATTTGTCAACTTGTGTGCAGCGTACCATGCCCAGGAATTTCATCCGGCCAAATTAGCAGGTGACTGCGGTGTCAGCCAACCAACCATTAAGTCCTGGAGCAAAATCCTCGAGGCAAGTTATCTTTCTATAATGCTGCCCCCGTTTTTTAAAAATTTCGGCAAGCGGATTGTGAAAACGCCTAAGTTATATTTCAGTGACACCTCACTTGTCTGTTCGTTGACGCGACAACCATCCCCCGAGTCAGCACTCCGGGGAAGCATGGGTGGGGCCCTATTCGAAGGAATGATCATCAGTGAAGTCTGGAAGGCTTTTTTTAACTGCGGCCAAAGACCCGCCGCTTTTTTTTGGCGTTCCCATAGCGGGCTTGAAGTCGATTTGATCATCCAGGCTCAGGGGAAATTATGGCCTATGGAAATTAAACTGACATCAACCCCTTCAGTCAACCACCTGAAACCCATTGACCGTTTTAAGAAAATGGCTGGAAAGGACGCATCGAAACAAGGGTTTATCATCTGTAACGTGGGCGAAAAGAGGAATCTGCCAGGTAACAATGTCGCCTTACCATGGTCTGAGTTTTCAGACCGGCTGAAACGGATTATCGCATAAAACCCTGCCCGCCATCCTGTCCGCCATAGCGACCCACAGCTGGTGGGCGCGAAGGGGTAAGCTTTATGCGACGGCGGAAGTCCAGATTCCTTCAAGGCGAAGACGGCTGCTCTCGTCTCCAAGTTATTTATATACGTCCGCTGATTTTTTGTGTCCCTAAAAGTCTTCAGCCTTCAGTCTAATTCCCTTGTTTTATTGCTACAATTAAGTTATATTCATCAAAACTTTGAGAAAATTATGCGCCTTCCCCTTTGGTTTATACTCTCTGCGCTACTTGGCGCGGCGAAGTCCAGATCCCTTCTGGACGAAGACGGCTGCCCTATGCCTAGGTTATTTGTACC
>JAQYVK010000101.1 GCA_030145585.1 Desulfatiglandales bacterium
CTCGCTGATGGGGTGCTCCTTCATGCCCTCAACCTTTACAAGTTTGCCGTCCTCAACATAGGCGTTGATTCCGCAACTGTTTATACAAAGGATGCAATCAGATTTTATTACTTTTGTCGTGGCCATAGGCCTCCTCCATTCCTATTAAAATATATAACGTTGTTGACTATTGTGACTAACTATCCAATACAGTTCGAATACTGCTTATCCTGCCGGCTGAAACCTCTTTTTAAGGATCCTGAAAGGAAAAGATAATTTTTTTTCATTCTTTCGAATAAGACTAAAGCCTTTTTTATCGCCATTGAATGTTGAATTCTCATCATTTTCAATTTCACTAAACTCACGCCTCAAATCGCGATGAAACAGGAAAAGGTTCAAGCGCACTTCGGGTGTTCCATCCCTGTAATTATTCAGAATCGTTAAGATATCTCTCATTTTCTCCTCCTACTATCAGGTTGGAATAAGACGAACCCATTTAAAAACACAAAGTTATATAATGTTGGCTATGGCAAGATGTGTGCCTATCCAGGCATAGGCTAAAATATTACGTTAAAACAAGTAGTTACAAAGAAAGGAGAATGGGGTGCGAATAAGTCGAGTAAAAAATGATGATAATAGTTATCAAAATGATAACCAATCGAGTATCATTTTGATAATTTACTTTCTTAACGGTTGGTTCAAGTTGCCTAGATGAGCTTGGGAAGATTTGTAAAAAGGTTGGTTGGAGCAGATGGAAAAGGGGTATATGCACGGCTGAAGACGCCCTGCGATAGACCCGGGCGTGGATCCTGAGGAGATATGAGTAGGTTGCAATTAGGTTATCATTTTGATAACTTTAGATCATGCCGAGCTGTTTCAGGAGCCGGGAAAAATTTGATTTTGGCATCCCGAGCAGTGACGCGGCTTCGGATTTTTTCCCGCCAGTCATTCCGAGGACCTGTTTGACCGTCTCTATTTTAAAATCTAAAACAGCTTCACTTAGGGGTTTGATGGTTGAGCCCTCAGGGATGTCGGTGGAAAGTTCTCTTGGGAGGTCCTTAATTGAAATAATCCCCGGTTTGGATATGATCATCACCCTTTCAATGATATTTTCAAGCTCTCTGATGTTTCCGGGCCAAGAATATTTCAAGAAGACTTTGAGTACATCCTTGTCAATGTCGACCTTACCCTTTTTCAGATGGGTATATTTTTTAAGAAAAAAATCAACCAATTTTGGAATATCTTCTCTTCTCTCTCTTAAAGGTGGCATGGTCATGGGAAATACATTGAGCCGGTAAAACAAGTCCGAGCGAAACGATTCGTCTTGGATCTTTTTTCCCAGATCCTTATTGGTTGCAGCAATTACCCTCACATTTACCTTTAGAGGGTTTTCTGAGCCCAGAGGTTGGATCTCACCTTCCTGAAGGACTCTCAAAAGTTTTGTCTGCGTCTTGAGGGATATGTCACCAATCTCATCAAGAAAAATAGTTCCGCCTTCTGCAAGTTGAAACATACCGACTCTGCGGTCATGGGCGCCTGTAAATGCCCCTTTTTCGTGTCCGAAAAGTTCACTCTCCAAAAGCTCTTCCGGGATTGCAGCACAGTTGACCTTGATCATCTGTTTAAGTTTTCGCGGGCTCATTTCGTGAATGGCATTGGCTATCAACTCTTTGCCTGTTCCGGTTTCACCGTAAATAATGACGCTCGTTGTTGTAGGAGCGACTTTGACGACGAGATCCATGATGTCGTTCATGGCAGCGCTTTTACCGATGACAAATTTTTTGTCCTGAGCCGCCTTCATCTTTTCTCTCAAGCAGATATTTTCCTGCTCCAATTTTTTGGATAGGGTTTCCATTTGATTCTTCTGATCTAAAATTTCTTGAAAGGTTAGAGCGTTTTCAAGGGCAATCCCTGCTTGAAGCCCAAAGGCCGAGAAAAACTTCCCTTGTTCCTCTTCAAAGGAATATCCTTTCGGGAAATAGATCATCATAACGGCAATAAGCCTTTCTTTGGATTGTAAAGGTACAATGACTGAGGAATGAATATCCTTATTGATAAGATAGTTTGTGAAATTGGAGGGTTTGATTTTGTCGTGAAGGTTGGATACAAAAAGCGATTCAGTATTATTTAATATTTTATTTCTTAGGTCCTTCTTAAAAGGTGGAAAGCCTATTTTGATATATTTATCATCCAACCCTGTCTGAAACACCTTACTTGCGTCAACGCCATCCCACAGGTGTACCGCACACATTGAAAACCCTAGATCTTTCACCAGTGACAGAATAAGTTTCAGGACCTCATCTAAACTGAGACTTTTGTTTAGAATCCCGGACATCTCAAATAGGGTGGAGAGTTCGTTCATTTTGCCGGTTAAACGCTCGTTGGTTTTGGCAAGTTCCGAAGTCCTTTCCAATACTTTTTTCTCGAGCAGAGCTGTAAAATGTTCCTTCTCCTGGAAAAGGGAGGCATTTTCAATTGCAAGACTTATGTGACCGGCAAACAGCTCAAGGGTCCTGATGTCTTCGGGTTGTATTGGTTTCATACTATAAACTTTATCACCTGTCAGGATACCCAATACACCGGCTCGACCTATCAATGGGACAACACAGTACTCCTTTGTGTCAGTAACCCTTAAAAACTTTTGATTAACCCGTTTATCCGTTTCGGCATTTTTTACGTACACGGATTTGCCGGTCTGAACAGCCAGTACTTCAACGGCCGTTTCATCCATCTTGAATCCGACCAGATCCTTGATCGTGGAACCCTTTTCCCGCTTCACGCGATCAAGAAAAGCAACGCAGCGCAGAAATTGGTCTTCTACAAGGTAGATGAGGCCCCTCTCGAAATTGACCCCGATGACTGCCTGTTCCACAAGGATCTGAAGAAGCCTGTCAATGTTCATGGTGGAGTGTATTTTTTTGTTCATCTCTACAAGGCTGCTGAGCTCTCTGAGCTGCCTTTCGATGACTTGAGAATGATCTTCAGTGTTTTCTTGATCGATCTTTGCCATTCCTCTTTTCCGGAATTGGGGTGGGAAATATAAAAAATGCAGAATACAGAAGACAGAATCCAGGAGTCAGAATAATCCCTTTTCATTTAATACCTTATTTTATTTATTTTTTCTTCTGGATTCTGACTTCTGGCTCCTGACTTCCTTACACTGAATGCATTGCTTGATGGCACAGGGTTCCAATTAAAGCAGCAAATAGTAGGGATTTAGCTATTTGGCATTCTTGAGATGGCTTCTATATACTTGCTTAAACTGTGTTTTTCAAGGTTTCCAAAAGAAATTCGGATTTTGGGAGAAGTTAGGGCGAGGAAGGGGTTTTTGTTAAGTAAACCTTATACTTGGTATCTTTTTTGCATAATTTAGGCATTGGAATATTAGGTAACAAAAGATCTTTAGAAGCTATCTTAAAAATCGGAAAATGGGTCGAGGTCAAGGACGATGCAAGGATCTGATGAATCCCGACCATAGGTCGGAATTCATCTTATGAAAAAGCCTGTTAGGCTTTTTCAAGTAATCGGAGGAATATATGTAAATATTTCGAGGATTACGATTCAAGTCGGACGCAGAGATCGGGCCATTTAACATTATTAAGATGGCTTCTAGTATAATCGAGGTGATACATATGAAGTGGTTAGTAATAATTATTGTCCTTGGGACTGTCGGAGTCATCGGCTTTACTCAGATGGAATACGTCCGTTGTGACGGAAAATTCGTTCGTCCCGGGGCTACCAAAACAGAAGTTCTCGAGCGATGTGGAGAGCCCATTAACAGAGAATCGTCTCAAAGGGAGCGTGTACCCCTAGGCGGACCAAGGGTTAATTACGAGGGCCAATATGTTTTGCGAGAGGCACCGGAACAATCCATCCAGGTCATGACGTTTTCTGAGGATTGGACCTACAATATGGGTGATAAAATTTTCATCCTCACTTTTACCGGTGAGAGCGAACAGGATAATCTTGACGAAGAACCGACCTTGCAATTGAAGAAAATTGAAAAACTGTAAACTCACTCCAAATGGAAGCTCATTCAATTGTTTCAGCATACCAGACCTAGTGTCCCATTCATAAAGACCGTCCCGCAATATTCCGGTAATGTTTCACCTCGGGCATTACAGGAATAGTTCTCGCACCGCTGGCATACAAATGACTGTATCTTCAAAACAAACCTAAACTTACGTGGTGGGGGGGAGTCAAAATTCACCATATAGTTTAGGTATCAACCTTGAAATCAGCTGACAATAGGATTTCTCTATGATAATATGCCTGACACTTTGGAGGGTCGTATGAATCATCCGCGCGTCGATTACGCCATTCTGGATCGACCGGAAATCTTGGCATATCTCTTTCACCCCAGACAGGGATGGACCGCACCAGGGGGGTCCTCATCAGCTCAGGATGTGATGATTCCGGTTGAACCGGATGTGATGGTGGGTGCCCGTTTCCACATGATGGGGAAACCCTCCCCCAATATTCTATTCTTTCATGGCAATGGCGAAATTGTTGCTGACTACGATGAGCTGGGGCCTATATATAACCAGATGGAAATCAATTTCCTACCTGTAGATTATAGAGGGTATGGCCGTTCATCCGGGACTCCCACGGTATCCGCCATGATGGGAGACTGCCATGTGATTTTTGAGTATGTAGTCGACTGGTTGAGAGGAGAAGGGTATACCGGGTCCCTAATCATCATGGGACGATCCCTGGGCAGTGCTTCCGCCCTGGAGCTTTCGGACACTCATGGAGAACAGATAGAAGGCATCATCATTGAAAGTGGGTTTGCCTATGCCGGACCGCTCCTGAGATTACTGGGCGCTGATCCGGTTCGTTTGGGATTTAAAGAAGAAACGGGGTTTGCCAATTTGGATAAGATCAAAAGATTTAAAAAGCCCACCTTGATTATTCATGCGGAAAGGGACCATATCATTCCCTTTTCAGATGGGGAGGCGCTTTATAATGGATCCTCAGCCTCGGATAAAACGTTTCTCAAAATTCCCGACGCCAATCACAACGATATCTTTTCCCGAGGTTT
>JAQYVK010000102.1 GCA_030145585.1 Desulfatiglandales bacterium
TATTTCGGGGGTTATTTTTTTGACCAAACGGGAAGCTATACAATCCCTTTTATCGTGGTCCTTTTATCGATTATTGCGAGTGCGGTTGCTTTTTGGATTGCAGCGCCCCCTAAGTCAAGGGTGTGATCATTAGGATTTTAAATAGCTATCCTCAATACTCTTGACCAAGTTGGTCATGGTCACAAAGAAGGGTGTCGGGACCCCGAGGGCTTGCCCATATTCAACGACTTTCCCTCCCAGAAAATCAATTTCAGTAGGTGTCTTATTGAGGAAATCCTGGCACATGGAATCCTTATGGGCGCCGACCTTCTCGAGGTAGGACATCGAACTCTTAATGTAGTCGTCTCCCAAATCATAGCCCGATGCCTTGGCTACAGCAACAGCCTCCTCGAAGCAGGCATCGGCAATTTCTCTCGTGGGTGGAAAATCGAGAATCTCCTGAATGCTTCTATCCGTCACGGCACAAATGGACGCCAAGGAGCATTTATGGATCATTTTTTTCCATACAGAGAGTTTGATGTCATCGACAAGCTCTGTGTCCAAGCCGCCGTCAGTCAATAATTTACCTATCTCGAGACCCACCTCTCGGTTTTTTTCAGACAAACAGCCCAGATAATTCGGCTTGTTCCAAAAGGTTGTCTCTATATCGCCCGGTTCTTTTGGTGCCGCCCCATAGTTCAAAGACATCCGAAACGCGGCATCGGCTCCAAATTTTTCGGCAATAACGTCCTCAGTCCCCAAACCGTTATGGGTACTGATAATTTTGATGCCGGGTCTAAATATCTCGGTCAACTCATCGAGGGCCTGTAGGAGATGATAGGTTTTGGTGGATAGAAAAATAACATCGGGATTTAGGTCCTTTAAGTCCGCGATATGGCCGAAAAAATGACGGACCGGGACCTGGTAAGAGAGGACCCCGGAAACTTTGATGCCCTCTTTGGTGAGTTTTTCTCCAAGGCCGGGCATGGGATCCACACATATGACATCAGAATTTTTGCTGAGCAAGGATGCGGCGAGAACCGCTCCAGTGGCTCCTATACCAACTACTGCTATTTTTAGATCTTCCATAGTTCAATCCTTTACGACCTCGTTAAAGGTCCCATATCTCGTCACTCCGGCGAAAGTCCTTCGACAGGCTCAGGACCGTGAGCTAGTCGAACGGCCGGAGTCCATAACTCATTCAAAAGACTGGATTCCGACTTTTATCCTCCTTCGGAGGATTGGCCGGAATGACAAAGATGGTGTGTGTTTGACTTTTTACCAAACCATCAAATCGTGATAAGGATAAAAGTCAGTTTCTTAGTGGAAATAAGATAATGATAATGGCCCTTTGTGTCAAGAAACAAGTGCCTCAACGTCAGGCATCAACTTGCATCAACCCCAGGATATTTCCTGAGTAGATCTTCTCCTTGTCTTCTTGAGGAATTTTCAAAGCCTCGATGGATGTAATGGCCTCGCGAATATCCCCTATGACGTGGGGATAATCAGAGCCCAAGATCATCCGTTCCGCCCCTACAAAATTATAAGCACACATGAGTGCCGGTTCGAAAAAACTGACAGTGTCATAATAAAACAGCTTCAGGTAGTCTTTTGCCGCACCGGAGATATTCACCTGGCATTCCGGATAGGCCTCATAACAGTTTTGAATCCGTTCCGCCAGGTATGGGATCGCCCCACCTAAATGGGAAACGACAAATTTGAGATTTGGGAATTTGTCCAGAATCCCGCCCATGACGATACGAACCACAGCGATACAGAGGTCCACCTCAAACCCTATCATAGGACCCAGACGGTAATCCTTATAGGTTTCCTTGTCACTTGGCGTCCTCGGATGGATGTGGATGGGCATTGCATAGGCGTTCATGCGCTCATAGAAGGGAAACAAGCGAGGGTCGTCCAGGTTCATGCCGTTTACATTCGATCCGATGCAGGCGCCCCTAAAACCAAGGGTGTCAATGCATCTCTCCAATTCCTTGAGTGTTCGATCCGGATCTAAAAAGGGCAAGGTTGCGAAACCGGTGAAGCGGTCAGGATGATCACTGGAGATCTCTGCTATCTCGTCATTAACGACTCTGGCCAAAGTTTCACCAATCTCCACCGGGAATATATCCACGCTCGGGATCGACAAGGTCAGGATCTGCTTATCAAACCCGGCTTCGTCCATGTCCTTTAAGCGCAGGTCGATATCGCTCATGGGAGGTGTGATGGTCACGACGCGTGTCCCGTTTTGTACAAGGATGGCCCTGTCCCATTCATCCTTCTCGACGGTGACGCCCGCGCTGCCCCCATCCTTTTCCAATTGTTTTAAAAATCTTTCCGGATAGAAATGGTTATGCACGTCGATTTTCATGATATCTCCTTTCATGTTTTTTTCTTTGCACCTTTTCAGGCGGCATGCAGATGGATATTAACGACTCAAATATATGAATTAGTCGACAAATTTAAACATCCGGGACACCGGAAAATCTATCTTGTAAACGCGAAGGGCGTTGCCTCCCAGGATCAGGTTCATGTCGTCCTGGGAGATATTCAGACGGCTCACCTGTTTCAGGCTCCATCCCATGACGTCCACCTGATGGGTCACAATCCCTTGCTTGCCGATCTGGGCGCCGAAGGTCTGTGGATATTGCCCTATCTGTGTCTGGGTAGGGATACTCGCCCCCCAGTCTGTCCCCCACATGAGCTTTTCCGGGCCCACGTTGGGATCGGCCAGGGCCTTATAATAGAGCTCGGTCCAGTAGAGGCCCGTCTCCAGATACACATTATCATGGTTGGCGGATACCTGGATACACTCATCGACCAAGGTTTCGGATCTCCCCCCCTGCATACCGCCATGATCGAATATGATCGGCACATCCGGGTATTCGGTTGCAAGGTCTCGAATCCAATTGGGATGGAAATTTTCAGGCCAGAAGGCATAGGTAATGAAGTATCCCATGGGTGATCCGGTATGGACGCGTACGGGTACATTATGTCTCTTCGCCAGGTCCATGACTTTTCTCAGTTCGTCCATGCGTTCCGTCTGTGAATAGGTCTTCCAGCCTTTTGTCTCTTCGTAGGGGCGTGCCGGCATACCTTCCCCAATACCCACAAACTTGCCGGTGGACAATAGCCCATCAATTTCCTCGACGGCCGCTTCAATAGTCCACTCGATTTCACCCGCCTTGGCCTTGTCCACGGTCTCCTTGCTAATGGCCAGCGCTACGAATTTCTCCGGATATTTTTCCACCAATTGAGCGTTCAGTTCGTTGCTCATCCCAAAAGCAGGATGCAGGATGCACATGTCGACTTCGTAGCAATCCATGTCGTACAACAGCCGTTTGGAATTGTCATAGGTCACCAGAGAAGGCATGATTTTGGCAAGGTCCTTGTAGCGGATTTTTTTGGGGTCATCAATGCCCAATTTCTTAAATTCCGGGCCGGCAGCATGTCTCTGAGCATGAACGTGTGTATCAATGATGAAACGTCCTAACTTCATTGAAGTCTCCTTTGTCTGTTTGTTAAGGGTATCACCACAAATATGTTCAGGTTGACCATTTTATTAAATCCCCCTGTCCCCCTTTTTCAAAGGGGGAACTTGTGAAGACATGAAGGGGTACCAGCGTACCTATGGTTGTATTAAGCAACGCCGGAGTCTAAGCGTCCCCCCCCCTTTATAAAAAGGGGGGCCGGGGGGGATTTTACACTATCGCACACTCCTACCATTCAGAGCCTATTCATGACATCAGCTATAAATTTCGATCAACCTTTTCGTCGTAAACAATTAAATGATTTTCTCCTGTTTAAGTTTCTTCTCGATATCCTTGAGTAATTCTTTCTTGTCGATTTTACCGATCTCTGTCACGGGTAGGGCATCGACAAGTTCAAGTCTTTCGGGAAAAAGGAGTACGCCCGCTCCCTGGGTCTTGAGGAATGCGATCATCTCTTGAAAATTGAATGCCTTGCCCGGTTTGGTCACCACGTAAGCACAAGCCCGCTCCCCCAATTTAGGATCGGGCATGCCCACGACCGCTGCTGATTCAACACTGGGGTGTTTCCGGATCAAATCTTCCATTTCCCCCGGAACGAGGGTCTCCCCCCCGCGCTGGATGACGTCTTTTATGCGGCCGGTAATTCTGATATACCCCTGGCCATCGATTTTTGCCAGATCTCCTGTTCGGTAGTAACCATCGGGTGTAAAAATGTTTTGTGTCTCTTCCTCAGAGGTTTTATAGTAGCCGGTAAAAACCTCGGGGCCTTTGACGACCAGTTCCCCCTGTTGCCCCTGCGGCCGTTCGTTTCCATCATTGTCAATGACCTTATAGTGGCTACCTGGTGTGACAGGGCGCCCCACGGTTTTCATTTGCTGATCTATTGGGGCATCCGGATCTCCCTGGGCGAGAATTCCTTCGGACGCACCCAAAGCACTCCCCGAGAATTTACAGCCGAGATTGATAAAATAGTCTGAGGCTTTTTGTGCAATCTCCTTTGGAAGCGCGGCGCCTGTCGTGCCAAGGACTTTAATCGAACTGAGGTCGTAGCTTTTAAGATTAGGATGATTGATGACGCCTTCAAGTTGCGTAGGCACCAGGAACACCCGGGTGACCTTTTCTCTCTGTATGGTTTCCATGATTTCCGTTGGTCTGGGGATACTCTCGAGAACCAGTGTGGCGCCTTTGTACATGGCGCTATTGACAGCGCCTTGCATGGCCATGGCATGACCAACAGGTGTGGCCTGAAGCAATGAATCCGTCTCGTCAAGGTCCCCGGATATCAACCGGTTGGTTACAATAAGACTATTGTGCGTACGTGGGACGATTTTGGGCAGCCCGGTGGTGCCTCCCGTGGGAGACAGGATGGCCACGTCATTGGGGTCCGGCCGGTATTGATCCAAATAATTGTCCGGATAATCCTCGAGGTTGATATCCTGAATGAGACTCTCCATCGGCAAGGTGCCGGGTAAAGTCTTTCCATTCCCGGGCACAATGACATGTTTCAAGCACTCAAATTTAGATCGGATCTGTTTGATGAGAGGTTCAAATTCTATTTTTTGATCCCTTTCCGGTACGATCCAACACGCGGCCTCTGTGAGACTAAAAAATGTCGAGAGTTCACGATGCGAATGTCTGGGGACGGCAAGCATCGGTATGGCCCCCATCTTATGCATGCCGTAAAGAGCGACCACAAACTCATGGCGATTGGGCAATTGCAATATAATGCGGTCGTGGGGTCTGATCCCAAGCTCTAACAGAGCAATAGCGAAACGATCCACCTGCTTTCTCAAGTCCTTGTAGGTCAGCCGGGTCTTCTCGTCGATAACGGCGATCCCGCCGGGGAATTGGGTCGACGCCCTGTCCAGAAGATCCCCATAGGACAGATTTTCCCAGGCGCCGTTTTCCGTGTATCCTCTAACCAATTCCGGGCCGTGGGGTTTAAAGCCATCGAGGTATTTTTTACTCATATTCTTTCCTCCCCCTTAATGATGTTTCCAAATGGGTATCGAAAAATATGGATACCATTTAATGTGAAAAAAGAAACGGCTTCCTTATTCTCCGAATTCAATTAGTCTTTGTAATTCCTACTTCGCCGTGTCGAATTTTCCAAATTCATACCCACCACTAGATCTACCGGTATTCCAAACAGCGATAGTACCTGTAAGAAATTTTGAAAGACCTGCGATCCTTCTCACATCAGCCTCTTCATATTTATCTTCGAAATATTCTTGATTATTTATTGTTATCGCCCAAGGCAACGGA
>JAQYVK010000103.1 GCA_030145585.1 Desulfatiglandales bacterium
GTTTTCTGGCATTGATATTGCTCAATACATAAGCAACTGGAATCACCAAATATAGGGGGTAAGGACAATTGACACCCGCATTCTTTTCGTTAATTGAAGGTTCGCTGTTTCAGGAGTTAAGGGTTGGGGCTATCTCCAACAACCTGGCCAATATCAATACCACAGCGTTCAAGAGAGACATGATCTCCTTTGACGAGGTCCTCTCAGAGGTTCGTTCGGCAACCGATTTTTCACCGGGTCCCGGAAGGCATACGGGAAATGAATTGGATGTCACCCTCGATGGTGCGGGTTTTTTTAAGATCCAAACCGCCGAGGGAATACGGTATTCACGGGATGGTTCATTTAGGCTGGATAGTGACGGAAACCTGGTGAACCAACAAGGAGATAAGGTGTTGGGCCAGAATGGCACGATCCCCATTCAAGACGGCCATGTGACCATCGACAAGGATGGGAACGTTCTAGTGGACAATCAAACAGTTGATAAGATCCTGGTGGTGGATTTTCAAAAACAGGAGCTCCTCAAAAAGGAAGGCCATTCATACTACAAGTATGAAGGGGAAGACGTGGACATCACCAGTCCTGAGGAGGTCGGCATGCGGCAAGGGTATGTGGAACAATCCAATGTCAATCCGACAGAAGCAATGATTCAAATGATGGAGGCATACAGGGCCTATGAGTCAGTTCAGAAAGCCATCCAGACTATGGATGAAATCACGAACCAGTTGATTGCTGATGCCGGAATGATGGCATAAAGGAGGGAAACATTATGTTACGGGGAATGTGGTCCGCGGCATCCGGAATGGCCGCCCAACAAATGACTATAGATGTCATTGCCAATAATTTAGCCAACGTGAGTACAACGAGTTTCAAGAAGAGCCGGACAGAGTTTCAGGATTTGATGTATCAAACCCTCAGTCAGGCCGGGTCCATCACCGAGGAAGGTGGACAAATCCCGACGGGCATCGCCATCGGTATGGGAACGAGACCGGTGGGTGTACAAAAACAGTTCATGCAAGGGGATTTTAAGGAAACAAAAAGTGAGCTGGACATCGCCATCGAAGGTAAGGGTTTCTTCAAGGTACTCAGCAATGATGAGGAACTCTATACCAGGGCGGGTAATTTTAAATTAGACTCCGACGGGAATTTGGTCACGCCGAACGGAGAGCCGTTGCAACCCGGTTTTACCGTTCCGACGGATACGGTTTCGATCGACATAGATAAAGACGGCACAGTCACGATTTTTGATCCTTCCGGAGCGGGGTCTTCCCTTGGAGAAATAGAACTATATAGCTTTACAAATCCAGCAGGTCTCATCAGCCTCGGACGCAATCTGTATCAACAGAACGATGCATCGGGGGAGGCCATTGCGGGCACACCCGGTTCAGATGGGATGGGAACCCTGGTACAAGGATTTCTTGAGATATCCAATGTGGATGTCGTGGAGGAGATGGTTTCTATGATCATGGCACAAAGGGCCTATGAGATAAACAGCAAAGCCATCCAGACCTGCGATAGCATGTTGCAGGTGGCCAATAACATCAAGAGGTAGTTCAATGAGACGTTTAAAATATTCCATCATCATTTTCGGTTGTTTGCTCTGTATCCTTTTATTCCCGGTCGGAACCACGGCCGCTAAAAGGAATACGAAAGTAACAACATCAAACTATCAAACCCTAACGGAGGCCAAGTTCAATGCACTCTTCAGTGCATATGTACGAAAACAGCTAGGAAAAAAAGGGCCCGATGTCTCCGTTTATAGAGTGAAAGTCATGGGTAATGGGCCCATTCCGGCCGGTAAAGTGACCTTTCAATTGTTACATAAAGATCAGAGAGGCTTGGAAAGACAAGTAAGCATCACCGCTTTGGTTCGTGTCGACGGGATCGAAGCAAGAAAAGTGCGAATCTCAGGTTGGGTGGATGTATTTGATTCCGTTGTTTGTGTCTCCCGCAATGTAAAGAGAGGGGAGATCCTGCAAGAAGATGACTTGTATTTGTCGAGAAAAAATATCTCACGCCTTCCATCAACGACTCTGACCGAAATAGGAAAGGCGATCGGACTCATGGCCAAGCACCAGATTAGAGCGGAAACCCCTTTAAAGGAATGGATGCTCATGAGAGCACCCATCGTAAAGCGGGGAGATATGGTCACCATTTTGGCAAAGTCGGGTGGTTTGAGAGTATCGGTTCCGGGAAAGATTTTGGAGAAAGGTTACAAAGGTCAGCTCGTACA
This sequence comes from Desulfatiglandales bacterium, assembly GCA_030145585.1. GTDB lineage: Bacteria > Desulfobacterota > DSM-4660 > Desulfatiglandales > HGW-15 > JAQYVK01. The sequence continues at coordinate 2,231 of JAQYVK010000103.1, forward strand.
GGTTCAAAACACGATGAGTCGTAAGAAAATTTACGCAAAAGTCATCAATGATGCCACGGTCATGGTTGACTTCTAAAGGAGAATACAATGATCAGCAAAAATACATTGATTTTATGGGTCGCGATTCTTTTTCTGGCGGGTTGTGCCTCCCGACCGAACAGCAGCCCTGTCTACAAGGCTGAAATGAAAAGGGTTCAGGAACCGACGTTTCCTGAGTATAAAATCCCCAAGGTTGAAGAGGGATCGTTATGGTCGGAGGAGAGGGGCATAAGTCTCTTTACGGACTTCCGGGCGAGAAGGGTAGGGGACACCGTCACTATAAGGATCGTGGAAGATCCTCAAGCGAGTTTAGAGGCCAACACCAAGACGAGCCGAGCATCCAGTGTCGATGCAAAATTGAAGTTTTTGGGTTACATGCAATACCTGGCTGAGAAAAACCCCCGGCTTGCTCAAAATCCTGGGGGCGAGGCCTTGATCAGTTCTTCCTTGAACACTGAGTTTGACGGAAAAGGAACCAGTGACAGGGAAGGACATGTGAGTGCGTACATCACGGCCATGGTCGTCAGGGTACTGCCCAATGGGAATCTCTACATCAGTGGTAAAAGAGAGATCAAGGTGAACAATGAACTGCAGTATTTAACCATCGCAGGCATAGTCAGGCCCGAGGATGTAAGCACTTCCAACGAGGTCGCTTCCACGTTCGTAGCCGATGCCAGAATCGCCTATTCAGGGGTGGGCCCTGTTTCAGATAAACAAGTTACAGGATGGTTAGGGAGGATAGTAGATCATGTCTGGCCGTTTTAGATTTATATTCATCACGCTACTGGTTTTAACGTTCTGTTTTCCCGTTGCCGCTTTTTCCGCTAGGGTGAAGGACATTGCGTCTGTTCAGGGGATCAGACAGAATCAACTCTTTGGTTATGGTCTGGTGGTCGGCCTGGATGGGAGTGGGGACAACGCGGGAAAAGGTTTCACCATCCAAAGCCTCGTGAATCTCTTGGAGAGGATGGGGATCAATGTGAGTCCTGATGACGTCAAGGCAAAGAATGTGGCCGCAGTCATGGTCAATTCCACACTCCCTCCCTTTGCGCGAATCGGTAAAAAGATCGATGTGACCCTCTCCTCTATCGGCGATGCGGACAGCCTCCAGGGAGGCACCCTGCTTTTGACGCCCTTAAAAGGGGTCAACGGCCGAATTTATGCCCTTGCACAGGGCGCTATTTCAGTGGGCGGTTTCAGTGCCGGTGGTGATGCGGGAGGAGGGATCCAAAAAAACCACCCGACGGTGGGAAGTATCACCGGCGGGGCGACGGTTGAAAGGGAGATTCCTTTATCTCTTGCAGGCAAAAAAGAACTCACCTTGCTCTTGAACGATCCCGATTTTACGACGGCTATCCGGATGGCCAAGGCGATTGACGATGAATTCGGAGAAGAGATAACAAAGCCGATAGATTCCGGCACCATCCAGGTCAGGATCCCGGGTCAGTATCAGGAAAATGTGGTCCAAATGATGGCCCAGATCGGGAGCCTTCAGGTGGTACCTGACTCTGTGGCAAAGATCATCGTCAATGAAAAAACGGGCACGGTCGTTATAGGGGACAATGTGAGGATCAAGAATGTGGCCATTGCCCATGGAAACCTGAGTATCCAGATTACGGAGACAAAAAATGTTTCCCAGGCGCTACCATTCGCTCCGCAAGGTGGTCTGGGCAAAACGGCCGAGTTTGACCGTGGTGTTCTCGTGGCGCCGGGTGGGAGTACTGTGGTTACCCCTGAGACCGATGTCACAGTCAGAGAAGAGAATAACAGACTGATGTTGGTTCCGGAGGGAAGGTCGATCGGTGAATTGGTCCGGGCGCTCAATGCGCTGGGTGTTACCCCCAGGGATCTGATTGTTATTTTGCAGACCATTAAATCGGCCGGGGCCTTACAAGCGGAATTGGAAATCCTGTAAAGGAGCATGAGCATGCTGAAAGAGATTTCGATGACTCAACCCGTAATAGGCGCGAACCAAGATGGGGCCTCTGCTCGCCTCAAGAGCATCTGTTCGGAATTCGAATCTATATTTATGACTTATATGTTGAAATCCATGAGATCGGCCATGGTTGAAGATGGCATTATGGGAAATAGCCATGAAAGTAAAATCATGAACTCGATGTTCGATGAAAATCTTGCCCTGGAGGTCGCGCATGGAGGCGGTATAGGGTTGGGCGACGTCCTTTTTGAGAGACTTAAGGGGGCATCCGGCATTTCTTCCCAAAAAGATGAAACGGTCCAGGACAAAGGGGTCAGCCCCATTGAAGATGTTGGTGATAAGAATAATATCAATATTTTCAAATAGTTAAATCGATAAAACGAAAGATGTTTAATAAGTGGGTGACATCTTCCGATAAGAGAGTAAAGGAGCCTATTTATGGATGAGAGGATCATTCAATCACTGGAAAACCTGATCACCAAAAAAATCATCCTCTATAATGACCTTCTCCACTGTTTAGAAAAGGAGAGGGAGACCTTAATCAAAATAGATATGGATGACCTGTGGGAGATCTCTAAGGAAAAGGAGGAAATATGCTCCAAGATCAGCGCTATTAGGCAGGAGATCATCTCCACCCTGGATCTTGAAATGGAGCCGAAGGATTTTCGTCCGAGCCGGATTCTTGAATTGATTCCGAGGGCGGGCAGGGCAAGATTTCAACAGTCCTACGTCAGGCTGATCAATCTAAAGAGCGAAATCGAGGCTATTAGAAAAGAAAACATGATCCTGATAAACGATTCGCTCCAGTTTCTGGATGAGATGGTGTCGGTGATTACGGGGAGTAATCAGAGCAAGATGATCTACAAGGATGACGGTCACATCAGGAAATCAGCGAATCTTATGCTTCTTAGCAGGGAGGTGTAACCATGGGCGGGATAGGGTTGGTCTTCAACATTGCTAAAGATGCCCTGATTGCCCAGCGCTATAGCATGGATGTGACGGCCCACAACATTGCCAACGTCGACACCCCCGGGTATTCCAGACAGGCCCCTGTGATGGCGGCAAGGACATCTACACCTGTAAACGGGTTGAACTTTGGCACTGGGGCGGACCTCGATGCAATCACCAGGAACAGTGACCAACTCCTGGAGAACCGGCTCATGAAACAAAAGTCGAGTCTCTTGTCTAGCGAAGAGATGGCATCCTACCTGCATGTTTTGGAAGGGGTTTTTAACACAAATACGGAAACGAGTATAAGCGCGCTGCTTTCAGATTTCTGGAACCAGTGGCACGAGATTTCAATAAATCCCGAAGGACCTTCTGCACGAATGGCCCTTCACGAGCAGGGCACCCTGCTCTCCGAGCAATTTTTCCTCTTGGATGAGGAAATGTCACAAATGGTGGTCGATTTGAACAAGTCCGTGAGTACCGGGATAGGCAAGGTCAACCAGATTACGGCGGAGATAGCAGAAACCAATAGAAATATTATCGGATTAGAATTAGATCAACCTGCCGGCGATCTGAGAGACAAACGAAACACCCTGATATCGGAACTCTCCGGATACCTGGATATCACTACTTTTGAGCAACACAGCGGCACTGTCACGGTCGTCTCGGCCAAGGGTGCTATCCTCGTTCAAGACGACGGCAGCTATGACCTAAAAATGGGGGGTGTTGATGGAGACCGGGTGATATGGCAGAGCTCAGGCAGCACCATGATCGACATTACCGATCATATCACCAATGGCAGCCTCAATGGATGGCTTGATATGAGAGATGAGGTGATCGCTGAGACCCGTTTGGATCTCGATGCGATGGTGAAAGAATTCATATGGACGGTCAACGGGCAACACAGTCAGGGGGTAGGGGCAAAACTCTTTGAACCGGGAATGACCCTCACAGGGAGTGACCAAACCAGCACCGATCTTGGAGACCTCCCGTTTGGCAACAGAATCCAGTTTGTAGCCAACGCGTTCGAGCTTTGGATTGAGGACCGGACGATCCCGGGCAATCCTATGACCAATGTTACCATAGACCTCAACGCACTCAACAGCAACTCCACCCTTACTGATTTGGCCAATGCCATCAATGCCCAAATCGCTGTTGCAGGGTTTGCCGGGAGGGTCGCAGTAGATGGCTCAGGCACGTCCATAGAATTTACGGCGGATAACAATACAGCCTTTGGCTTTTCGGACGATGCAAGCAACATCCTGGCCGCTTTGGGCGTCAATACTTTTTTTGAAGGGTTTGGCTCAGGGACTATTGGTATGAA
>JAQYVK010000104.1 GCA_030145585.1 Desulfatiglandales bacterium
TCGGCAGTTTCGGTGCCGCCCTTGGGCCCCTTGTGTCTGGTCACATTTTTGATTTAACAAAGAGTTATGGATGGGCCTTTTTCACCTGTCTCATAATGACTATCGTAAGCATCAAATTAGCCTCACTCTTGAAACCCGTCCAAAGATAAAGCCTCTCCGCCCGGACATCTTTTTCAACCACCAAACTCTTTCCTCCCCTTGTCGAAGATCACGACCCGTCGCGGGGATGGGGGAGGATTTACCCGCCAGCTGTTAGGCGGGTTAAGGTGGGGGTGAGGGTGGCCCTGAACCACTCTTGCTTTTTTAGACGTTCGAGGGTACAAATGGTTACGGTATGAAACCATAAATGACGCGAAAAACAGACACCCCTTAACATCAAGGTTGAAAAAAATGACTATATTTAAAAAATTGGCGACCCGCATAAGCTTAAATTCTTACCTATTGATAATGGTCATCCTACTGAGCGCGTGTGCTCCAATAAAAAACCAAACTCCTCCTACAGCACCCGCGATTCCGCTTGAGACTTCATTTCGTGCCGGAGACATGTCTTGGTGGTCCTGCCGGTTCAAGATGTCGTGGCCTCCTGATACCAATGCTGATAGCGCAGTGGATCTCCTCTTGGCACACGCCGTTGTGGGACCTGTGTTGAGAGAACACGCCAAAGAGATCTATTGGTGGAGATTTCACCGCCGAGGGGTTCGTGACAAGGTAGGCCACCAGTTCAGCTTTTTGTTTTACACAGACTCAGGGGTGGCTTCTGAGGTTATGGAAGAGATAAGGCAAAATGATATTTTTCAGCAAGCCCTAAAGGAAAGGATAGTGGAGAAGATCATTTTCTCTGATCCGACTAGGCCCGCTCACCCGCAAATCGAAGCCATGAGCGACCCTCATTGGTCGCGGACGCTGCAGAGGAACTGGCCATCATATATTATGGGGGTCAGCACCCTGTGGCTCGGGCTCATTGATGATGAAATAGCAAATACCACTACGCAAAATTTAAATGTTACAAGGCTTCTTGAGCAATATCGTAAAGCTGAGACCGATATCACTTCCATGTGGCGTGAAGAGGGGCAGCATGCTTTCCTCCACCATCTAAGTGCGATCTTCGGTTATGAACCTTTGTTGATCAGGAAGGAAATCCTGTTTTAGGAAGAACATCGCTTCAACACACGTTGATTTGATTTACGTCCCCATTGCCTGAGGAGTTTTTAAGGAGAGAGGCTTAATCAGTAATAGTGGGCTTACCGTTCTTTTCCTTATATTCGCGTATCTTCTTCGTAAGCATGGGCACGACTCGAGACAGGTCACCGATAAAGGTCGCATCGGAAGCTTCAATGATGGGAGCCTTCTTGTCGGTGTTTATGGAAATGACGTATTTGGATCGTGCCATCCCGGCCAAATGTTGAATGGAGCCGGATATGCCGCAGGCGATATACAAATCCGGTTGGACTGTTTTTCCGGTCTGCCCAATCTGGTGATCCGGCTCGATCCAGCCCGCATCTACGGCGGCCCGAGAGGCCCCTACCTTCGCCCCCAATTCTTCAGCCAGTTCTTCCAGGACCTTGAAACCCTGTGGATCTCTTACCCCGTGGCCTCCGGCCACGATAATCTTGGCATCTTCCAGCTTTGAATGGTTTGTTGTTGATTTCATGATGTCCAAGACACGGATGATAAAATCATTTTCATCCAGTTCAACGTTCATGATTTCTTTGGTGCCGGTTCTTTCCGGATCGCGAGAATATTTCTTCATGACGCCGGGGCGAACAGTGGCCATTTGCGGGCGGTTGTCAGGACAAACAATAGTTGCCATAATATTACCGCCGAAGGCCGGCCGGGTTTGCAGGAGTATACCCTCTTCATTGGAGATTTCCAAAGCCGTACAATCCGCTGTCAGGCCGGTTCGAAGCCGGTTCGCCACACGCGGGGCAAGATCCCGCCCTTGAGGCGTCGCGCCGAACAGGAGAATTTCAGGTTTTTTCTCCTTGGCAATGTGAACGATCGCTTTGGTGTAAATATCCGTTCGGTACAGTTTGAAAGGTTCATCCGTTACGATGATGACGTGGTCTGCGCCGTAATGCATCAATTCGTCAGCCATATCACCCAGGTCATATCCGATCAAAATCGCTGTTACGAGCTGATTCCGCCCTATTCTCGAAAATTCGTCAGCCAGTTCCCTGGCCTTTCCTAGGAGTTCCAACGACACTTTTGAAACGGTCTTCTTGTCCTGCTCGATGAAAACATAGATCCCCTTGAAAGGGGCGATATCCATCTTTATCCTATCCTGAGGACCTTCGAAGGCAATCGCACCGAACTCACAGGAATCGATACATGCGCCGCAATGCGTGCAATCAGCATCCAGAACCGCTTTTTTTTCTTCCATATGTATCGCGGTATAGGGACACGCGGAAACACAGAGCTTACATCCTTTGCACTTTTCTTTAAGAACAACGACTGGCATAACAAATCCTTTCCATACATCCACCCTCCGACCGATTAAAGCGGGTGACCGTAATCCGGGGCCCCGCTTTTTCGGTCAGAAACTCGAAATCCGAAGCACGAAATCCCTGGCCCAGACCTGGTTAACAACATAATGCCTTGACTGCTGAATCATTACTGTTCCTGGGGCCTTCCTCTTGTCTCTGGATAACGTCGCGCCAGGGCGGGCCGAAACAATGACCAAAGCACAAATGTTCCAATGACAAAAACGCCGTGCTTTCACTGTGTTATTTTTGGTCATTCTGTCATTTAATATTAGAATTTGTTTCGAATTTCGATATTCGGATTTTGCCTGAACACGACTTTTCGTTCAGGCATTAAGTAGATTCTTATCCAAAAGGAAATCCAAAATATCTCCCGCGAGGTCCTTCGACTGCTTTTCTGTTACAAGCCCTCCGCGGGAGTGACTCGGCGTAAAGGTGTTACGAACCCAGGTTGGGGACCCGTTGATACCGATTCGCATAGGATTCAACTTCAAATCTCCTTTTGTCCATGTCACGACTTCCTTGTCGCGAAAGGCTCGCAGGACACCGTTCATGGTCTTGAAGCGAGGTCTGTTGATGCCTTTGGTGACCGTAATCAACGCGGGTGTGTTTACTTCGATCGTCCGGATGACCTTATCGAAATTACTCTTCACGGTCACAACATTTCCCTGAATATTGATCTCCTCTGCAAATGTGACCTGGGGAAGATTCAAGACTTCTGCCAATTGTGGACCCACCTGACCGGTATCGCCGTCGATCGCCTGCCTTCCACAAAAGATCAGGTCGTATTTTTTTAGTTTCTTTATTGCTACAGAAAGGATGTAGGTGGTTGCCAGGGTGTCCGCTCCGGCAAATGCCCAGTCACTCAAAAGTATCGCCTTGTCGACGCCCATAGCGAGCGCCTCTCTCAACGCATTTTCAGCCTGGGGAGGACCCATGGACAGAGCAGTGACCACCACATCATCTTGCTTTTCCCTTATTCTGAGCGCTTCCTCAATGGCATGCTTGTCTTCAGGGTTGATAATGCTGGGGACACCTTCCCGAATGAGAGACCCTGTTTTTGGGTCGATCTTGACCTCATCCGTGTCCGGGACTTGTTTTATGGTTACAATGATGTTCATTTAAAACCTTTATGGCAATAGTATCCCACTTGAGCGAAAGTTGAGGGTGCCCCAGATCCAAGGCGTCGAGAGTGAATGCCGTATGCTGCTGCGAAGCAGCAGCCATCTACATGCGAACCCTTGACATGCTCTTGTGTACTCAAGCGCCGGAGATGGGTGTATCCTGCTGTTCTGCTGAAAGTTTTTTCAGCCGGACAGCCGCTTTCCTCAAAGGTGGAGAATCCCGACCATAGGTCGTGATTCTCCTGAAGAAAAAGCCACCGGCTTTTTCACGTAACCGAAAATTGAGAAAAAACAGAGCCGTTATAACTCACCAATACAAATAATATAATACAGGCATAGGAAACGGTGAATAATGTTTGATTTTTTTATTATTACAGCCCTTCTCGATTTTGTTTACGCTCAAATGGGGTAATACAGAATGCCTCAACAACCGATCGCTCTCGAAATCACGAGGCGAAGTATTTCGGATGTCCCTTCCCCGATCTGCAGGAGGCGTTGGTCCCGATAAAACCGCTCCACATCGTAATCCTTGAAAAGGCCGTAACCCCCATGAATCTGAACCGCCTCATCCGCCACCTCCCTGGCGATCTCGCTGGTATACAACTTGCTCATGGCGGCCTCTATGGTGAAGGGGCGCTTGTTATCACACAACCAGCACGCCTTGTACAACATGTTTCTCGCCAATTCGATCTTTACAGCCATATCCGCCAGTTTGAAGGCAATCGACTGTTGCTTGCAGATCGGACGGCCGAACTGAACGCGCTCTTTGGAATAGCGCAAGGCCGCCTCATAGGCCCCCTGCGCACAACCCACACCCATCGCCCCGATGGAAAGGCGCCCGCCGTCAAGGGTGGCAAGCATTTGTTTGAATCCATCCCCCGGGTTTCCAAGAACAGCCTCAGCCGGGACACGGCAGTGGTCAATAAAGAGTTCCGCGGTGTTGGACGCCCGCCACATAAGTTTTCTCTTCAGCGTGTTGAGGGTAAAACCGGGTGTGCTGTTCTCCAGGATAAAGCAGGTATAATCCGGCTTTCCGTTCGGTCTTGCCCCTGTCACTGCCTGCACGATAGACCCTTTGGTCATCGATGTGTTTGCATTCGTGGTCAGTGTCTTTCGGCCGTTGATGACCCAGACGTCCCCTTCCTGGACCGCGTTTGTTCTGGTCGCACCGGCATCGGAACCTGCGTTCGGTTCGGTCAGACCAAATCCCATGAGCGTTTTCCCCCGGCAGAGATCGGGGAGGTATTTTCTCTTCTGTGCTTCCGAGCCAAACGCGTCAATAGGACTGATGCCCAAGGAATTGCCTGCCGCAAGGACGGCTGCCTGCGAACCGTCTATCCGGGCGACCTCCTCCATGGCGATGATATACGATATATAGTCCAGCCCCTGGCCTCCATACTCTTCTGAAACGACCATGCCCAAAAGACCGATATCGCCCATTTTTTGGGTTAATTCTACGGAGAATTCCTCTTTTTCCTCCAGTTCACCGGCCACAGGCCTAATTTCGCTCTCAGCGAACTCCCTGACCGAGGATCGGATCATTTCATGCTTTTCATCCATCTGATAGCATAAGGTCATTTTGTCGAATCTTTCCTTTCAACTCTTACAGGCACGTAAAGGGTTCGTTTCCCGCCCCTGGAGCCCTACTTCCGATGTAAAATGAATGAGGTTCATTAATCAAGGCAAACGATATTTATAGCACCAAATTTGAGTGAAAAACAATAAAAAAGTGACCGGACAGCCCACCATTCTGATTTTTCATTTGAATCTTTTCAAACATTCTGATAGATTTCTAAACTTTTAATATTATGAAAATTTCCTCATAGTCGCGAAGGGAATTGTGGAAAGGTTCACTGGAAAGGAGAAATCATGATAGCAGGTATCAGCGATATCAGCATTTATATTCCCAAATATTATCTCCCCCACGAGGAGTTGGCAAAGGCACGAGGTGTACCCGTAGAGAAATTTCATGCCGGCCTCGGGAATCAGAATATGGCCATCATTCCAAACTGGGAGGATGCCGTGACCATGGCTGCCAATGCCGCCTTACCGCTCCTTGAGAGAAACAACATCGATCCCGATGAAATCCGCCAACTCGTTGTGAGCACTGAAAGCGGTGTCGACCATTCCAAGCCGGTGGCGAGTTTCGTCCAGGGGTTATTGAATATCGGGACACGTTGCAGGGTGTATGAGATAAAGCATGCTTGTTACGGCGGTACGGCCGGACTCATTGATTCGATCGAATGGATCTCCAAACACACCAATGACGATCCCAAGGGGATCGTCATAATGACCGATATCGCCAAATACGGCTTTGGAACCCTCGGAGAACCCACCCAGGGAGCGGGGGCTTTGGCCCTGCTCGTAGAGGGTAATCCTCGTCTTTTCTCGCTTGATACGCTGCTCAATGGCATATTCTCGAAGGATGTATTCGATTTCTGGCGACCCACGGGGCACCGTGTACCCATTGTGGACGGAAAGTATTCAATAGACTGTTACCTCATGGCATTGGAGGGTACCATTTCCCATTTTCGTACCAACCATGGGCTCAAGGTGGGAGAGCTCATGGACAGCCTGGACTACCTCATCTATCACATGCCCTTTACAAAGATGGCCCATAAGGCCCATCGGCATCTCGTGGAAATCGAATATAAAGACGCCGGCAGGGAAGAGCAGGAAAAGATTTTTGAAGAGTCCTTCGCGAGGATGGTAGCCCCCAGCCTGTCGGGAGTCCGGGAAGTGGGAAATATCTACACAGGATCGGTCTATATGGGCCTTGTCAGCCTTTTGGAGGCCGAGGGAAAAAAAGCGGAAGGCAAGAAAGTCGGACTCTTCAGTTACGGCAGCGGTTGCGGGGCGGAATTCTTCCTCTGTCACCTGAAGCCGGGAATCAGCAGGATTGTGGATTCAATTGGATTTAAGGAACAATTGGAAAACAGAAAAAAGCTCACCTTTGAGCAGTACATACAATTCTACTCAAAATCCGACGAAGAGATCCTTTATTACCCGGAAGAGGCTCGGGGCTTCAAGGATGAGTTCACTCGATTTGTTTTCACGGGATTTAAAGAACACAGACGTCAATATGCATGATCCTGGATGTTGAAGGGCCCTTTCAGAGCGGGTCATCATTTCAAAAATTCTCGGGGACTCGAAAGTCCGGTACCCGTTGATCCAGCAATGCACTTAGGCCTTCCATGAATCTCGGATCCCGGTATAGTGCTGCATCTGCCTGCAACTCTTTATGGATAAATTGCTCCTCATCAAAGGTTGAGGCGTCATAGGCCCCCAGAAGCTGGTCTATTGCTTCGATGGATTGCGGGGCCAGCGGCCTTCCGAGTCGGGCAATCTCATCTTTCACATCCTTTAAGGGCTTACCCCAAAGTTGTGAGTAATTGTAAGGGTCTACCCTCCGGGATACTTCCAATGCAATCTCCCCCGGTTCAGCCAGGTTTTCCCTTTCCTTTTCAGAGACAGTCAGGCTTTCTTCTGTACTGCAAGTTGCCCATTCCAGGCCGGCCGGAAGCAGAATCGCACCGGTTTTTTCTTCGTGCTCCTCCAAGGCCTGCAGATAATGCTTATTATCCGAATCCGGATCCCCTGTTTTTTGCATCTTCGGCAGGCTAAAGGGGACTTCCACGACATCGTTATAGATACAGATGGCCTTCAGTTCAGGGGCAAGGGTCGGTTTTGCCGTTTTCGCCATATATTCCGCATTTGTCAGCCCTGACTTCAACAAGACCCTGGTAATCCCTCCCCAACCGGGAATAATCCCGATCATCGACTCGCTGAAGCACATCCCACTTCTCGAATCACCAATAAGATAGTCGGTCATCAAAGGGATCTCGGCTGATCCGCCAAACCTGAGGCCTCCACCGCAAATACCAACGGTCCTCATGGTTTGGGCGATACGTCTGATCTTTTCCCAAAGGATCACACCTTTTTCCAATCGGCTTTCGCCCCATTCAAAAAGCCGGTCGATATCTTCTGCCGATGCACCGGCCGCCTCCATCTCACGCTTTGCCTCCTGAGTCTTCCTGAGGCTCCCCAGACTCTCCTTCAAATCTCCCCCCGAGTGCACCGGAGCATTAGCACCGCACAATATCAGGAATTCCAGCTCATCCCTTTTTTCGATGATGGTGTCCAGTCCGTCCTGATAGGCATAAAGGCCTGTGGTTCCGATCTCATGAATCGGAGGATTATGGTAACAGAGAATCGCCCCTACTTTTTCGCGGAACGCCACCTTATCGATAATGAGGTATGCAAGGCCATCCGCCCATTTATATAGGGGTTCCAGGTTTTTGTAATTTGCGATTCGGTTCGATCTGATTATTCTTATTGGCCCTTGCATTCAACACCTTTGCGGTAAGGATACTAAATTTATTGGTGAAAATGACTGGTAGGCGCCTGCTTCATGCGTGATTAGAAGCCGTTTTTTGAGGAAATATAGAGGAATTTGGCTGGTTTGTCAATGTAGGTTCAGTCTTAAGAGATTGCGGTTCTTGGAATGGATTGAAAGAGATTCTGGGAAAGGAATTGCCGGGAGTGCATCGTTTATGGTATGGGAAGAAACGAACCCGCGTCTTGACCCTTCCGATAAATGTGAACATTCAACCTGAGAGGAGCCCCTGACTTTGTTTAGAACGAAATTGATCGGTTTGCTGATCCCGTTGTGCGCCGTTTTAGCCGCCCTGGTAATTGGAGCGGTCATGCTGGGTGCCCTGGGCGCGAATCCCATCAAAGGGTATCAGGTTATGATCGTCGCGGCTTTCGGTAACATAGAAGGGCTCGCCAGTACCGCTGTCAAATCCATTCCGCTGCTCCTGGTTGGGGTGGGGATTTGTATCGCTTTTCGTACCGGTGTGATCAATATCGGCGGAGAAGGGCAGATGGTAATGGGGGCCTTACTCTCTACGATTGCAGCCCTCGCCTTCCCTGATTTGCCTTCCTTTATCCTCATTCCACTGGTATTGATCGTTGGCTTAATAGGCGGGGCAATTTGGGGCGCTATTGCCGGGGCGTTAAAAGCTTATTTCAATGTCAGTGAGATATTGAGCACCATCATGCTCAATATCGTTGCGGTTCAGATCATGAACTTTATGCTGCGCGGGCCCCTCATCGATCCCGGTGAAATCGAGCGTGGGACACGGATTCCGCAAACCGCCCGCTTGCCTGAAGCGACCGACTTGCCCATGTTGCTTGAGGGCGCACGCATGCATTCGGGTGTCCTTATCGCGCTGTTGGCTGCGGTGGGGGCTTATTTTCTGCTGTGGCGTACATCATTGGGGTTTCGATTGCGGTCTGTGGGTCTTAGCCGCGATGCGGCCCACTATGCTGGAATTCCGGTACGGCGCAGTATTATCACGGGTTTGGCGTTCAGCGGCGCCATGGCCGGCCTGGCCGGGGCCATCCTGGTTTTCGGCAGTGAATCCCATCGCATGGTGACGGATGGTTCGAGCACAGGCTTTACAGGCAGCGCCGGTTTCAATGGCATTGTGGTCGCCCTCTTTGCCGGATTGCATCCTTTGTGGGCCATCCCCTCCGCATTTTTGTTCGGCGGGATGCTGGTAGGGGCCAATTCCCTTCAACGGGCACTGCAGGTACCATCGGCCTTAATCATCGCTTTGAATGGCCTGATTGTGGTATTTGTAGTCGGCTCTGAGAATATCCGACATCGCTTGCTTCGTGGGCGGGAGGTGGAGTCGATCGAGGCAGAACAACCCATAGCTGAAGCTATGATTGTTGACTCGAAAACCGAAGGTAAATCACATGAGTGATCTATTCACGACGACCATCCTTATCGCCACTGTTGCATCCGGCATCCGCCTGGCAACACCTTTTTTGCTGGCATCCCTTGGTGAAGCCTTGGGACAGCGCAGTGGGGTGTTAAACCTGGGAGTGGACGGCGTCATGCTTTTAGGCGCTTTTAGCGCCTATTACACCGTGCTCAGGACCGGAAATTTGTGGCTCGGCATTTGTGTGGGGTTGTTTATCGGAGGCCTGATTGGCCTCTTTTATGCCTTTATAACGGTGAACTTGTGCGCCCAACAAGGAGTGAGCGGCATCGGGATCTATCTGTTCGGACTGGGCATGAGCGATCTGTTGTTCCAAAAACTTGTAGGTACGCCCCGGCCGATTCTGCCTTTTGCTCCGTTCAGGATTCCCCTTCTGTCCGACATACCGGTGATCGGCGAGATGTTTTTCGAACACAGTCTCATTGTTTATATCGCCTTCCTGCTCGTACCGATCGGCACGTTGTTAATTAATCGAACCACCTTCGGCATGAATGTGCGTGCCATTGGCGAAAACCCCGAGGCCGCCGACAGCCTCGGGGTGAGCATCGCCAAGGTACGCTATTCAACTCTGATTATCGGCAGCAGCTTGGCCGGCCTGGCCGGTGCGGCCCTGGCCATCGAATTGGGGATTTTCCAACAGAACCTGACCAACGCTATGGGTTTTATCGCCATCGCTTTGGTCTATTTCGGTGCATGGCGTCCCGTGGGGGTGATGGCCGGGTCGTTGGTCTTCGGCCTGGTTACATCTGTCGTACTGCTGGCCAAAACCCTGGGAATTATCCCACGCAGCGCATCAGACCTTGCTGCCATGACGCCGGCAATTATTACCATTCTCGCCCTGGTTTTCGTGGCCAACCGGTTTCGCCAGCCGACCGCCTTGACGAAACCCTATATCAGAGGCGATTAA
>JAQYVK010000105.1 GCA_030145585.1 Desulfatiglandales bacterium
AGTCAGAATACAAAACTTTGAAGAAGTTGAATCAGGAATCTCAAGTGCTGAAGCCCTCAAGGAGGCGGCGCGCTGCCTGCGTTGCTACCGGATTGGGCTCGCAGCGGTGTAACGAGCGCTGCGCTTAAGGAGCGCTTCGCCCCGTGGAATAAGGATTGGAACTTCATTCCACGGGGTAAGCTCGAGGATCGCGTTGCTCGAGGATCGCTACGCTTGAGGAGCGTTTCACTTGAATCCTTGGCCCCTTGACCCCTTGACCCCTTGACCCCTTGAATTTTACTTGCCGTTGTTTACAAAGGTAAATCCGCGTTGAATGGCCTTCTCGTTGAGTTCGAAAAACTTATCTTTTCCTTTGAGTGCCGCTCGCATCCCTTTGATGGTCTCTTCTTGACTGAGAAGTCCGGTCTTGGCAGAGAGGGCTCCGATCATGATCATATTGGCGGCGCGATCCGAGCCGACTTCGCGAGCCAGCTCCGCCGTAGGAACCGTGAGCAAAGTCACATCCTTGCGCGAAAGATCTTCCTCGATGAGAGAGGCATTGAGGACCACAAGACCATTCTCGACCACCCTGTTTTCGAATTTTTCAAGAGAGGGGCCATTCATCGCCACAAGGGTGTCCGGTTGGGAAGCCACAGGTGAGGCGATTTTGGCGTCAGAAAGGGTCACGGTGCAGTTGGCCGTCCCACCCCGCATCTCTGCACCATAAGAAGGGAAATAGGTCACATTGAGTCCTTTCAGTAAGGCCCCATGGCTCATAACATAGCCCATGACCAGAACACCCTGGCCGCCAAAGCCGGCAAATGTGGTTCGTGTGATCATTTCTTATCCTCATAACCGGTCGTGTCTTTAATAACCCCCACGGGGTAAACCTTGACCATCTCCTCGCTCACCCAATCCCAGGAATCCTGGGTGGAGAGCTTCCAGTTGGTGGGACAGGGAGAGAGCAATTCTACCAGGGAGAAACCGAGGCGATCCAGTTGGCACTGGAAAGATTTTTTGATGGCTTTTTTTGCCTTCCGAATTTGTTTGATGGAACTGAGAGTGCAACGCTCCACGTAAACCACCCCGTCACAGAGGGCGAGCATTCTTGATATGTCGATGGGCCAGCCATGCAGTTCTGGATCGCGGCCACCAGGGGCGGTGGTTGCGTTCTGGCCCAGCAAGGTTGTCGGGGCCATTTGACCTCCGGTCATCCCATATATTGCGTTATTAATAAATATGGCGGATATCATCTCACCCCTATTAGCAGCGTGGATGGTTTCAGCCGTGCCGATGGCGGCCAGGTCTCCGTCCCCCTGATAGCTTAGGACGAACTTATCCGGTTGGACCCTCTTGATTCCTGTGGCCACGGCCAGGGCCCGGCCGTGGGGAGCCTCGATCATGTCAAAATTAAAATAGTTGTAAGCCAAAACAGCACAGCCCACCGGGGGTACCCCGATGGTCTTCTCGCGGAGGCCCAATTCGTCCAAGCATTCGGCCACCAAGCGGTGGGCAATAGAGTGGCCGCAGCCGGGGCAGTAATGGGTTGCCGCCTCCTTTAAGGATTCGGGCCTTCCAAAGACCTTTTTGTAAACAGGTTCTGCACTCATACCTCAATCCTCCGACCCACCTTCCCATCGCCTTTCGCAACGGAGTTCAAAAACTCCGCCACTTCGGCCGGGGTGGGTATGACTCCGCCGGGCACACCGTGGAATGAAATCTCAACACGTTCCCCGACGGAGAGAATCACATCTTCGACCATCTGGCCGAGGCAAAGCTCAAAGACGGCTATTTTTCGTCCCTTCTGGGCCAACTCACGCAGGGGGGCAGTAGGAAAGGGCCACAAAGTGATCGGCCTGAAAAGGCCCGCTGCCAGCCCCTGACCGCGGACTTCCTCGATGGCACTTTCAGCAATCCGGGCGGCCGTGCCATAGGCGACGACAATCAGGTCCGCATCGTCTGTCATGATGGTCTCCCAGCGCTGCTCCTGGGCGGTTATTCGGTCGTATTTTTCCTGAAGTTCAAGGTTGTGCTGACAGAGCTCACCTTTCTCTCCGAGATACATGGAAAAGATGGCCCGGGCCTCTCGATCCACACAACCGGTAAGCGCCCAGTCTTTTTGGGGTAGCTTATTCAGGTCCAGGAAATCAGGGAACACCACCGGCTCCATGACCTGACCCATGAGACCGTCTCCCAATATCATAACCGGGTTCCGGTAATTGTCGGCCAGGTCAAAGGCCAGAAAGGTCATCTCAATCAATTCCTGGCATCCGGCAGGGGCCAAGACCGGTGTTCTGTAATCCCCGTTGCCGCCGCCACGAGTAGACTGGAAGTAGTCGGCGGCTGAGGGGGAGATATTGCCCAGGCCGGGCCCTCCGCGCATCATATTGACGATGACCCCGGGCAATTCCAGGCCGGCCATGTAGGAGATTCCCTCCTGTTTTAAGGCGATACCCGGTGATGAAGAGGAGGTCATGACCCTGCTTCCGACAGCCGAGGCGCCTATGAGCATATTGATCGAAGCTATCTCGCTTTCTCCCTGAATAAAGGTGCCCCCCACCTCAACCATGCGGGCTGAGAGATATTCGGGCAGCTCGTTCTGGGGTGTGATAGGATAGCCCGCATAGAATCGACAGCCGGCCCTTACGGACGCTTCGCCGATGATGTCACTCCCTCTCATTAACACTTTTTCATTCACGGTAAACCTCTATAGCAACATCAGGACACACAACCGCACAAAGGGTGCAGCCCGTACATCTCCGATCTTCATCCGCCTCGGGTTCTCTGCACTCGGCCGGATAATAACCCTTTAGATTCAATTTTTTCGACGGGAAGATCACCTTCTGAGGGCAGGCCGTAATGCACACATGACAGCCTTTGCAGAGTTCCCTATTGATGATTATCTTACCTCGTTTTTTCTTTGATGCCATAATTAAACGTCTCTGAATTTCTGTAACTGTATGGATTTATGATAAATTTAATACTGCTTTCTACTTGTCTCACCCAAATGGAAAGATGGAATAATGGAATAATGATTGAAACCGAATAACCTCTGTATCAAATCAAGTATTTTGGGATCAATTTTGACGATTTCGCCATGAACGTTTACATGGATCTTATTCTTTTCAATGGTGCGAAATAAAAACCCAATATTCCATCATTCCCTGGCCCAGACCGAGAAAAAAATAGTCCTCATTTCAGGATTTCAGTTCTGAAATACTGCAGAGCCCATAAGCAAGATACAATCCAGTCGCGCCAGGGCGGGCCAACATTCCATTATTCCAATAGTGAGCAAAGCGAACTAAGTTCAAATGCCTTTTTTCTCATTATCAGGTTCTTTAAGACTCAAGACCGCTATAGGAAAGGCCTGAGCTCTTTACAACAAAAAAAGCACCATATGCGCCAGGTTTTCTTTTGTCAAGGATTTTGCGTTCTAAAAAATATGGATTCTTCGCACATAAAAAATCTAATTCTTTGAAATTTATAAGCATTTGACTCGAAACCTTGCCCCCTCGCTCCCTCGAATCCTCACGGTTTTCCAACTCTTTTGAGGATGACCTAAAAATTTAAAAAAAGTTTTGAAAATAAAGCCCTTTTCCGTTATACTTCGCTGTCCTTGAGAAATAATTCACTTTGTTCCATCAGGAAGTCCGTGTTTTTGCAGCATGGGTTTCAATCCATCCGATCTACTGAGGAGTGACATTGTAATGGATTCTGAAAATATTATAGTCATTGATGGTCAGGAATTCACCTTTACACAAGAAGAAACGATTCTCCAAGTAGCCCAGCGAAACGGTTTCGATATCCCGACCCTCTGCTTTCTAAAAGGGGCCATACCCACCGGGGCCTGCAGGATCTGCGTGGTTGAGGTTGAGGGGGCAACAAATCTCGTGGCTTCCTGCTCGACAGCAGCAACACCGGGCATGGTGGTAAAGACCGAGACCCAGCGCGTGGTCCGGGACCGGCGTACCAATATCGAACTCCTCCTCGCCTCAGGGTTCCACAATTGCCTTGTCCAGGATCTCGATATGGATTCCTGGACCGATTTCCAGTTGAAGTCCATGGAACCGAAAGAACACCAGGGTCTCTGCCCGGCATATGGGAATTGTGTCCTACAAGATCTCGCCGTACGGTACCAGGTCAAATTGAGCCATTTTGCCCCTGCGGAAACCAAATATCCCATTGAAAATGTGAATCCATTCATCGTGCGGGATTTTTCCCGTTGTGTGCTCTGTGGCCGATGTGTACAGGCCTGTAATGAAATTCAGGTAAACAATGTCATCACTTTCGATCTCAAGGGTGCGGAATCAAAGATTATAACCAAGGGTGACCGGACCCTGAAGGATTCCAATTGCGTGTTTTGCGGGGAATGTGTTCAGGCTTGTCCGGTGGGCGCCCTTGTTCCAAAGGATGATTTTTTGGAAGGTCAGACACCGGAGGAGGAAAATCGAGTGCGCACTACCTGCACTTATTGCGGTGTGGGATGCCAGCTCTATTTGCATGTCAAAGAAAACAGGGTGACCAAGGTCACAGGGGTAGAGGATGTTGGCCCAAACTATGGAAAGCTCTGTGTGAAGGGCCGATTTGGATATGATTTCATCAATCATCCGGCTCGACTCAAGACACCCTTGATTAGAGAGAACGGAGAATTAAGGGAAGCATCGTGGGATGAAGCACTCAAGGTGGTGTCGGATAAATTTAGTGGGATCAAAGGAGATGTGGGGCCCGATGCCATCGGCGTTTTGTCCAGTGCCCGAATTACCAACGAAGAGAATTATCTGGCCCAGAAATTTACCAGGGGGGTCATCGGAACCAATAGCATAGATCACTGCGCCCGACTCTGACATTCCTCCACCGTGGCCGGTCTGGCCGCAGCGTTTGGCAGTGGTGCAATGACAAACCCCATTGAAGATCTCGAGAAGGGCGAAGTCATTTTGATTACGGGTTCAAACACAACGGAGAATCACCCTGTCCTCTCTTCTTATATCAAGCGGGCCGTCACCTTTAAAGGGGCGAAATTGATTGTTGTGGACCCTCGAAAGATTCCGATTGCATCCTTCGCTACTTTTTGGCTTCGACAGAATCTGGGCACGGATGTCGCCTGGCTCAACGGGATGATGCATGTGATCATCCAGGAAAATTTATACGACGAGGACTATGTGACTTCCCGCACCGTGGGGCTGGAAGATTTAAAAAGGGCTGTGGAGAAGTACACCCCGGAACACGTAGAGGGGATCACCGGGATCCCGAAAGAGGAACTCATAGGGGCTGCCAGGTTGTATGCGGGCGCTGAGAGTGCGTCGATCCTTTATGCCATGGGGATTACACAGCACATCACGGGTGTCGACAATGTGAAGTCCTTGGCCAACCTGGCGATGCTTTGCGGCAACGTCGGCGTGAGCGGTGGCGGGGTGAACCCCCTCCGGGGACAAAATAATGTGCAAGGGGCCTGCGACATGGGAGCCTTACCGGACGTGTACACAGGATATCAGAAAGTCAATGACGTTTCCGTCCGTGAGCGGATGGCGAAGGCGTGGCAGGTGGAAACATTATCGGATAAAACGGGATTGAAGGCGACCGAAATGATGGAGAAGGCCCACGAAGGGGAGCTCAAGGCCATGTATATCATCGGGGAAAACCCGATGCTTTCCGATCCCGACTTGAACCACGCAAAAGAGTGCTTTAAAAACCTTGAATTTTTGGTTGTTCAAGATATTTTCCTCACGGAAACGGCAGAATTGGCGGACGTGGTGCTTCCCTCCGCATCATTCGCAGAAAAGGAAGGGACCTTCACCAACACGGAAAGGAAGGTCCAGCGTGTACGCAAAGGCATTGAGCCGCCAGGTGAAGCGAAAGACGATTGGAAAATCATTTGTGAGCTCTCCGGGAACATGGGATACACGATGGATTATGAGAACAGCCAGGCCGTCATGGAGGAGATCGCCGAGGTTACCCCGTCCTATTGCGGGATAAATTACGAACGTCTTAAGACCGAAGGACTCCACTGGCCCTGTACTGGGACGGATCATCCCGGAACCCCTTGCCTTCATATGGATGAATTTACATGCGGGTTGGGTGTCTTTCACGCCATCGAGTTCAGACCTCCGGCAGAAGTCCCCGATGATGAATATCCCTTATACCTGACGACGGGTCGTCTCCTTTACCATTACCACTGCGGGAGTATGACCATGAAATCACCCGGCTTGAATGAGTTGGCCCCGGAGTGTTTTGTGGAAATGTCATCGAAAGATGCGACCGAATACAAAATTGGGCACGGCGACAGGGTGAAAATAGCATCGAGACGGGGCGAAATCGAAGCGAAAGTGGAAGTATCAGAGAAGGCGGTCGATGGAACCGTGTTCATCCCCTTCCATTACGCAGGGGCCGCAGCCAATGCCTTGACCAATGGCGCGTTGGATCCCACGGCAAAGATCCCTGAATATAAAGTTTGCGCGGTTCGCATTCAGAAGAATTAAGTGAGGACGTGTTCGTTTTTTCGGGCAGACTTGTCAACGAGATATGAGTATGCTATGAGGTCGGACCGAACGCGGTCGGGATTCTAAACAAAGGAAGATTACGATGGAAGTCAGAAAAGAACGCATTGTGGCCTATTGTCTCGGGATCATTCTCTTGGTGATTGGAATTGTCAGCTATGCAGCCTTTCCGGAGAGGTCGCCCGAAGAGCCCATTAGGATCATACTAAAAAGTGCTGCGGGAAATGTCCTGCTCGATATGAAGGAGCACTCTTCAGAGGCCGGTTACGGTTACGAATGTGTCGACTGTCATCATGAAGTTGAGGAACCGGATGAGAGACCCACGCTCTGTAGGGAATGCCATCTGCTGGACAAAGATGAAAGCGAGGCCGAAATAAATACGGAGGATGCGTTCCACCAGATATGTATCACCTGCCATGAAGAGGATGGAATGGCGCCGGTGGACTGCGAGACATGCCATCACATGGGGTAGTGTTTTAAGGGGAATAAGGAAGGGCTAGGAAAGGAAAGCAGGAGGAAGAATACCCATGAAACCGTTTTTTAAGGTGGGAAAAGCGAAACTGAAGTTCCATATGGTGGAGCGCCGGGAGAAGGAGGTTGTTGAGGAGATCCCTTTACCAGCAAATGTGACGCTTTTCCTGAAAAAGACCGGGTCGGGAAGCGATAACCTGTTGATCAGGGTGGGCGATCGAGTCAAGACGGGTCAAAGGCTGCTCCGGATCGGAGAGGGTGATAGTTATCACATCTCGACGGTCACGGGTACCGTTTCCGCCATTACGGAACATACCGGTTATTTTGGGCACACCTATCCCGCGGTCTCCATTGAATCGGAGGAAAAGGATCAATGGGACGATGAAGCGGGTGGGGTGGGTAAAGAACCCACTGCGGAGAATGCCCTTCAATATTGGGGGAGTCTTCCCGGTGAACCGGATTTCGCATCCCTATTAAACAACACCCCCCCATTAGACACGGTTGTCATCAACGGTGTGGATAAAGACCTGTTGATGACAACCAATCAGCTCATGGTGAAGACTGAAATCAAGGCCCTGACAGAAGGCATTGAATATTTGAATAAACTGACCAAAGCGGAAAGGATCATTCTCCTTGTTCCGACGACCCTGGGTCCCCTGGCGGAGCAAGCGGGTGCGGAGGTGAGGGTCATGGAACCCGTGTATCCAGACACCCTGCCGAAGCTCCTTATGAAAAAGGTGTTGGGAAAGATCGTACCGGCGGGTGTTCGGTGCGAGAATTTGGGGGTTGGTTTCCTCGATGCGGAAGCGGTGGTCGCGCTTTCAAAGGCCTTATCCAAAGGTGAGATGTGCGTCAGTAAAACTCTGACCGTCATCAAAAAAGACAACACCCTGGTCAACGTCAAGGCGAGGGTCGGTACTTCCGTAAAAGATATTTTGGAACATTTGCACATTGAAACGGACCAGGGTGACAGGGTGATTCTCGGCGGCCCCATGTTCGGCCATGCCATTCATACGGAAGATCTGCCCATCTCCTACGATACCGACGGGATCATGATTCAAGACAAAGGCCGTATTGTCTGGAACTCCGACACCCATTGCGTGAATTGCGGAGAATGTGTGAGGGCCTGCCCTGCCCAAATCCCCGTCAATATGCTTGTTCGACTGCTGGAAAACAGTCTATATGAAGAGGCCGCCAGGGAGTATGATATGCTTTCCTGCATTGAGTGCGGCCTTTGTAGTTATGTATGTATAGGGAGGATCCCTGTGTTTCATCACATCATGCTCGGTAAGCAGGAATATGATCGGATAAGGAGTGCGGAGGAATCCAATGAGTAACCGGAAGCTGTTTGTTAGTTCGCATGCTCCATACTGGCACAGTCGGCGGAGTATATCGGGGAGAAGCTATCATATTATGCTGGCAGCGCTTCCCGCCTTGGTCATGGGTTTTTATCACTACGGTGCCCAAGCCATCGGATTGGTGGCCCTCTCCATGTCCAGTGCCATCATTTGGGAATTTCTCATGAACGTCCTGATGAAACGCCCAACCACGATAGGGGACGGAAATGCGGCTGTTATTGGTCTTCTACTTGCCATGCTATTGCCGGCCACGACACCCTGGTGGGCCATACTTGTGGGGACTTTTATGGCCGTTGTTGTGGGAAAGCAGATTTTTGGCGGCTTAGGCTGTAATCCTCTTAACCCAAGCCTGGTTGCCCTGGCTATCCTGCTCCTCTCTTGGGAAAGCCTGCTGGATTTCGATACAAGACTGGTGAACTACGATCTTCCCTTCCACATGGCCTATCCTCTTACTGCCCTTAAAAACTTCGGTGTGTCGGTCATTCCAAACTACAGTCTATTTGGGCTGTTTATGGGACAACAATCGGGTGGTATAGGAACCGCCTTTGGGCTCGGCCTTATCATAGGGGGGCTATACCTGATTTGGCGCGGTCATATCCGCTGGGAAATATCTTTGTCCTTTCTTGCAGGGCTCTTTTTGACCGCCCTTCTGTTCAATGTGTCCGATCCGGGTAGTTACGCCAACCCCGTCTTTCATCTTTTGACCGGATATACACTAATCGGTGCCTTTTTCCTGGCCACGGAGGATTCTTCTTCGCCGGTCAATTTTATACCCATGATAATCTATGGCGCCTCTGCGGGTATATTGACAGTCCTCATCCGGAATATCGGTGCTTTTGAGGATGGTGTTGTGCTTGCCATCTTGATGTTGAATGTGGCCAACCCTATTCTGGACAAGATCAGACCCAAGGCCATGGGAAGGGGGATGGAACATGCGTGAGATGATCAGGCTTTTTGTAGTAATTCTTATATTTAGTGCCGTTTCAGGAGGATTACTCACGATCCTCCACAGTAAAACCGAGGCACGGATAGAGTATCAGGAACTCAAGTTTGTTAAGGGCCCTGCTATCAAGCAGATCATGGAAGGTTCTTCAAACGATCCTTTGGTTACCCGTTTTAAGCTTAAGGACGACACTGAAGAGAGGAGTTTTTACGTAGGGATATTTGATGGAGATCCAAATATCGTTGCCTTTGAAACGTTTGGAAAGGGCTACGAGGGTGATATCGGCGTGATCGTGGCCGTCAACGTAGAGAATGATGAGATATTTGGAATTGGCATGACCACCAACAAGGAAACGCCCGGGGTGGGGAAAAGGATTGAGACGGATGTGGACTTTCGATTACAGTTTAACGAGTTGTCCATTGAAGAATCCATAAAACTTAGAAACGATGGGGGGCAGATCGATGCGATCAGTGGCGCGTCATTGTCATCCGGGGGGGTAGTCGCCGCGGTTGGGTCTGCCAAAGAAATTTATAAACGCCTGAAACCGGAAATCATAGAAAAACTAAAAGGCTTCAAAACATAAAGGGAGACGATTATTTATGGCAAAGAGCGCTGTTCAGGAATTTACAAAAGGCCTTTGGGCTGAAATTCCTCCGTTTCGGCTGGTCTTAGGCCTATGCCCCGTTTTGGCCGTGACCAAAGGCGTAGAAACCGGCATCTTTATGGGAATTGCAACGACTTTTGTACTGGTATGCTCCAATGTCATCGTATCCCTATTAAGAAAAGTGATTCCGAAAGGGGTTCGGATTGCCTGTTTCATTGTTGTGATAGCCACTTTTGTCACGGTGGCTGAACTACTAATGCAAGCATTTGCCTACTCCGTTTTCATGAAGCTGGGGATTTTTATGCCTCTCATCGTGGTAAACTGCATCATTCTCGGTCGCGCCGAGGCACTCGCTTCTAAAAAGGGGGTTGGGGTTTCTTTTGCGGACGGGCTGGGTATGGGTATCGGGTTCACGCTGTCCTTGTTCGCCCTTGCTTCGATTCGGGAGATTATAGGCAATGGAACCTTTTATGAAATCCCGGTATTCGGGGAATCTTTTCAGCCATTTACATTTATGATCGAGGCCCCGGGGGCCTTCGTCTCCCTCGGACTGATGCTCTGTATCATGAACTTGCTCGGTAAAAAATAATTCTGATGCCCCCCAGAGGTGAGGAGAATAGACATGGGTGATTTGATATTACTGTCTGTGAGCAGTATCTTCGTGAACAACATCCTTTTGATGCAGTATCTTGGGAACTGCCCCTTTTTGGGAGTATCAAAAAAGATGGAGACCGCAGTCGGCATGGCCATGGCGGTTGTGTTTGTCATGGTTTTGGCGGGGGTATTCACATGGGTGGTCAACACCTATCTTCTGAAACCGTTCGAGGTTGAATTTCTAAGAACCGTGGCTTTTATCCTTGTGATTGCATCTCTAGTCCAATTTGTTGAGATGTTTCTCAAAAAGAGTATACCGGCACTTTATGCCGGTCTGGGAATTTTTCTTCCATTGATCACGACAAACTGTGCCGTCATGGGCGTGGCCCTCATCCTCAACAAAGAGGAGTATGATTTCATTCATGCCTTGGTTGCCTCCACAGCGTATGCGATCGGTTTCGGATTAGCGCTGGTCCTCTTCGCGGGCGTCCGTGAGAGAATCCTGCTGGCCCGGGTCCCCAAGCCGTTACAAGACACGGCGATCGGTCTGGTGATGGCGGGTATGATGTCCCTTGCTTTTTTTGCCTTTAAAGGCATGGCCTAGGAAGGTTTTTACCCTGTTCAAAAGTGATGGGTTGTTATAATTATTGGAGCCCAGGTTGAGTGGTTCAGGGTTCAATGTTCCGGGTTAAAAAACCCAAGCAGCCGTTATTAAAGAGATCTAGTCTTCATCGTGGTTATAAAGCCTTTTCGCCCAATGGGTTATATCGGCTATAATGGATCTTGATCAATATGTTGAGCAGTGTCTATTTGTTATAACCTTTAAACCTTGAACATTGAACCGCTCAACCTAGGTAATGGCTGACCGAAAACCCCGGTTTTTCGGTCAGAAACTCGAAATCCGAAGCACGAAATCCGAAACAAGGACCAAAGCACAAATGTTCCAATGACAAAAACGCCGTGCTCTCAATGAGTTATTTTTGGTCATTCTGTCATTTGATATTAGAATTTGTTTCGAATTTCGAATTTCGATATTCGGATTTTGTCTGAACACGACTTTTCGTTCAGGCACTAGGTAGGAAATATTCAGGAGTCAGAATAAGGAGAACATCCTGCAAGTATTTTGTGATGGGAGGCTTTAGATGTTAGGTGGGATTTTGATCATGGGGGGCGTCGGTGCCCTGGTCGGTGTGGGACTGGCGTTGGCCTCCAAGGTATTTTATGTCTATGTGGATCCGAAAATCGAAGCGATTGAGGAGGCGTTGCCCGGCGCCAATTGTGGCGGTTGCGGATTGCCCGGATGTGGCTCAAATGCTGTGGCGATTGTTTCAGGGAAGGCTTCTCCCGCCTCCTGCGTAGCGGGTGGCGAAGACCTCGCCGCCGAGATCGCTTCACTCATGGGTGTGAAATTAGAGGCAAAGGAGGCGGATATCGCCCTGCCTGGGTGTACATACGGCTTACAGGATGCGGATTTAAAATTTCTCTACAGCGGTGTTAATGATTGCCGTGCGGCAACCTTGTTGAATGGCGGCACAAAGGTCTGTCCAATCGGATGCCTGGGTCTTGGGACCTGTGCAAGGGCGTGCCCTTTTGATGCCATTACCATGGGACCGGACAACCTCCCTGTGGTTGACAAAGAGCTCTGCACGGGATGCGGAACCTGTGAGCGCATCTGCCCAAAAAATATCATTACACTCACTTCCAATACCAGACGAATACAGGCCGAACATACCACCGAAGATTGTACGGCCCCTTGCGAACGTTCATGTCCGGCGGGGATCAATATCCCGGTATATATACGCCAGGTCGGGGAAGGAAAATATTTGGATGCGGTTCGCACCATCAAGGAAACCAATCCATTTCCACTGGTCTGTGGCCGAATTTGTGTCCATCCTTGTGAATATGAGTGTCGCCGCAATTTGGTGGATGAACCGGTCGCTATCAATTATCTAAAACGTTTCGCGGCGGATTTTGAAATGAATTCCGGTGAAAGGGTTCAGATCCCGAAGGCCCCGGAGACGGGAAATCGAGTCGCCGTGGTTGGCGGGGGTGCCGAGGGGTTGACTGCCGCTTATTTTATGAACCGTCTCGGCCACGAAGTGAACCTATATGAGGGGAAACCGATATTGGGTGGTCTGCTCAGGGCCGGTATTCAGCAAAACCGGCTTCCAAGGGACACCCTTGATTATGAAATCCAGGGGATTTTGGATGCTGGCGTTCAGGCCGTCACCGGTAAGAAGTTGGGCCGCGACTTTACCATCGGCTCACTGTTGAGGGAGGATTTTTCCTCCGTCCTCGTGGCCACCGGCGGTTGGGATACGCATCTCTCCGAACGGATGGAGGGAGGACCGGCAGGAATATTGCCAGGCGTGCAATTGTTGATTGATTTCGTTATGTTCCAGAGGGAGGGAAAGAAACCCTCTGATGGAAAGCAGGTCATGATTATAGGCGGGGGTAAAACAGCTTTCGAAGCAGCCGCGACTTCCCTGAAGGAAGGGGCAAAGGGCGTAACCATGGTTTTACGTGTTTCACGGGATCAGGCGCCACTGCCGGAAGATGAGTTGAAAAAAGTAGAGGAAAGTGGCATCCAACTTGTTTTTCAAGGGGCCTTGACCAAGATGATGGGTGAGGATGATCAGATTACCCACGCGGAGATCACCACTTTTTCAGAAGAAGATAAAGAAGTGAGCGAAGATAATAGAAATGTTGTCCCCGTGGATATGCTGATCACCGGTTCGGGACGCTTTCCCGAACTCATTTACGTACCCGGAAAAAATGATGATGGCCAAACAGGTGGGTGGGAGACCCTTTTCCCCTATCCGAGTCCGTATGCGGAACAGGATATCGGGATGTTTCGTCCGGGCGAGGCAACCACCGATTATAAGGCCGTCGTAGAGGCAATAGGGGCCGGAAGGAGGGCCGCCGGTTCCATTCAGCGTTTTCTAACAGGGGAACCCCTGGAGGCGCCTGGCAAAATGATTCGGAAGCAGACGCGTGTTTTGAGCCTCGACCAAATCGAGCCCGTTTCCGAAGGGCCCCGCCAAAGAATGTCCGAACGCCCCACAGAAGAGCTATCCACGCATCCTTCATCTGAAATTGCCCTGGGCTATTCGGAAAAAGAAGCGCTAACTGAGGCGAAGCGCTGCCTTCAGTGCGGCCTTATCTGCTACCGTCGGGTCAAAGGACCAGGCCACTCTCCCTCGCTTTGCCGGATCCAACCTAGTTATCTCAGCTCATAAAAGTTCTTTTTACGTCGAAGGGTCAAAAACACCCTGCACGTGAGGTTGTGCTTTTATGAGGCTACCTGCAGTAAACAGAATCCGTCCCGGAAAACGAAGTTTATTGAACTCTCGCCCGCTCCTGGCCTTTTGTAGATGCTCAATTTCTTACAAAAGGCCCGCTCCCTTTAGGGTCGCTTGAGCCCACAGAGTTCACGGAGGTTGATTTTTCTTTTTACTTCCGGTTGAGAGGACCGGAAGTAAAAAATAACCGCCCTCCGGGGGAAAACCATGCCGACATCCTGTCGGATCTGTAATTCAAAATCACCATCGCAGGACGATGATTCGTTTACAAAACCCCTGCGCGAAGCGCGTGGGTTTTTCTCCTCCTCTGCGTTCTCTGAGTGCTCTGTGAGAGATGGTTTTGTTCGTTGCCTTCAATTCCAACCCCTTGTCCAGCATGAGATGTGGGACATGCCCAGTGCAGGGGGGAGGGGAGAGTGAACGGTTTTTTCGTCGGGAAATGCTGCGGGCCTATTCAGCTCAAAACGGAGTCGGAGGGTCAAGGTGGGGGAGAAATCGATAAACTGGTGGAAAAAAGTCTCTGATAATGATATATTACAGTATATTTCCGAGAGACATCAGCCTGTTGATGATCTCTCGTATTGCTTCCAAGAGCGGGGAAAAGAACCACGGGAGCCAGAATAAGAGAGTGAAGGATCGGTGAATGGATTCCAAGTCGACATTTAATTCCCTTCACGGGATTCGAGATAATGCCCTTCTACTCAGTTTGGGGCATCAATATCTCTGTGGAGGTCAGTTCTTAGTGAAGATCGGGCTTTCAGTCAATTCATATCTGAATCAGCTGAAGGATGACATTGTTACTCTCAAAAAGAAATTCCCAGGCAAATTTTTACAAGAACAAGAGGTGGATACCGACGGTATTGTGAATGAGCTTTACAAGATCTCAAAATGGCTCCAGGAACCTGATAAAAACATTCAAAAGAAATGCACCGCCGGTGAGTTGGGAAGAGAACTGGAAGAGGGCGTGGACACCATAGCCCTCTCGATCGATGAGATATGGGACCAGGTTGAGGGGAGGGGGGTCACATACAGCACCAGAGATTCCGCTGCAAATTTTTTTGGAGGAATAAAAAGTGCCATTGGTTCAGCTGCGAAACCCGTTGTGAAAACTGTACTACTGACTATCAAAATTTCCTTCTTGCTCTGTACGATTGCGGCATTGGGGTTCTTTGCCCTATATATGACCATGGAAACGGAAGGAAAATACCTAAAACAGATCCGAAAGATCGACGTCTTGATCCTGCCTCAAAGTGAGATTATTGCAAAATGTAACCGTGAAATCGGTGAAATTTCACGGCAGGTGGAATCCATCCGAGAAAGATCTGAAACACGACAATCGTTGATGCAAGTCATGGATTTAAATGTGAAGATCGATGAGTTGAGCATGACACGCCAAGAGGCAGAGGTGAAAATAAACCTCTATGAAAATGATAGAATAGAAAAAGAGGAAAAGCTTGAGCAGGTAAGGAAGAAACCCTTCATGGACAGACTCTTCAGACGAAAGTGAAATGCTTTACTGAACGAGCAAACCGCTATAGTCCCATTTCCGCCAATTCTTTGACCAAATCTTTTTGTTTCTTGTTCAATTTCTTAGGAACCGTGGTGGTGACCTCTACATAGGCATCCCCCCGGCCCTTACTGTTCATATGTGGCATGCCATAACCCTTCAACCTGAATTTGGCATTATTTTGGGTGCCGGCATTGATTGTTAAGCGCAAGGTCTTCTTATCGATTGTGGTGACCTCAATTTCCGTACCAAGGACAGCATCCGAGAACCTGATCTCCCTTTTCAGAGTCAGATCGTCGCCGTCCCTCTTAAACAAAGGGTGATCAAGGACTTTGATCTGGATGTAGAGATCTCCATTCGGGCCTCCGTATGGACTGGGCTGGCCTTTCCCCCGCAGCCTCAATTTTTTTCCCGTAAAGATCCCGGCAGGGACTTTTACGGAGACATTATTTTGTTGATCTCCAACCTGATAAGAAATGACCTTATTTGAGGTTGTGGCCGCCTCTTCCAGGGTTATGGCCAATTCATAGACAAGATTCTGGCCTTTCCTGGCTTGCGGTCGGCCTTGAGCGTCACCGTAACGGGAGCCGTAAGGGGAACCACCACCCCTGGATTGCGTTTGCCCTGAGCCTCCGAATATGTGGGTAAAGATGTTTTGACCGCGCCCCCCGCCTCCGAAACCAAATTCCTTAAAGATACTTCCAAGGTCGACGTCGCGAAAGATGTCTTCTTGAGAATACCTCTGATTAAAACCGTCCGCTCCGAACATGTCGTATTGTTTTCTCTTCTCAGAATCGCTTAGGACCGCATAAGCCTCACTCACATCTTTAAATTTCTCTTCAGCACCCTTATCCCCTTTGTTCCTGTCGGGGTGGTATTTCAGGGCCTGTTTCCTGTAGGCCTTTTTGATCTCTTTTTCAGAGGCTGATTTAGAAACTCCCAAGCTTTTATAATAATCCTTGCCAGACATACCCCTCCGTCATACAAATTCAGATTTAGTACATAATTTACACTAAAAGAATGATAATCACCATATTTTTTTAGTCAAGTTGGGGGTAATGTGACGGTATAAGGTGCAGGGTGCACGGTATATGGGATAAATAAGAGGTCACGGTATACGGTTTAAGGTAATTAATTCAGAAGGCCAGATACCTAACCATAAACCTTGCCCCTTTTAGTTATATTGGCCTCATTCTTCAGGATCATGGTTGTTTGCGGGGCCATTTACCCACCAGTCTGTCTTTTTTTCAAACCACCATTCGGTACAATCTGTGTCCAATATCTCCTGAGACATTTTTTTGGCATTTTCCGTGCGGAGTCTTTTGAGGGCATAATGTATCCACTCCGCAGCATACTTATTCCCAAGGTCCTGTTGCTCCTTCAATTCAACAATCAGTGCAAGCTGATCCGCGTCTTTGGATATACCTGCCTCGAGCGATTCACCCCGATTGAACTCACGGGTGAGGGAAATCAACTCATCACCGAAGGGAAGTCCTTGAGCCAAATCTTTCATGGCTTTGTCCTCGTCCACACGGACATAGCGTTTGTTGACGTAATTCTGATCCCCGGTTCTGGCTTCATGAAGATCATGAAACAGACACATCAGCACGGTTTTCAAGGGATCGGCTTCAGATTCATGACGGGACAACATATATCCCAATACCGTGGTAAGAAAAGAGTGTTCGGCCACGGATTCTTGCCCGGATCCAAGAAACTGGTAGCCCGTCCTGGGGGTCTTTTTCAACATGCCCACTTCAAAAAGAAAATTGATCAGCGCTTTCATAGTCTTCATTGAATAGGTGCGGGACAGGAAAAAGTCAAGAAAGTTTTGTCCATACCCTATCTTGATTTATTTTGATCCACGATATAAAATCAACCTGTAGACACGAACCAATTTGCCATAACTCTATAATCTTAGCCGATGTTCCTTGCTATAAGGGTCCTGATATGTCCGAAACATATAAAATATTAACCTACCCGGAATCGGTGCTTCTGACCAAGTCTGATGTGGTTGAAAACATCGATGAGGATACTCAAAAGCTGATTGACGGGATGGCTGCAACCATGTACGCGGCACCGGGGATAGGTCTTGCCGCCAATCAAGTGGGAAATCTGCAGCGGATACTTGTTTATGACCTTTCCCCTCAGGATAAGGACCGGAACTTATCCGTTTTGATCAACCCGGAAATCGTCCATTCAGAGGGAAAAATTGAATATGAAGAAGGCTGTCTGAGTGTGGTAGATTTTGCATCAGAGGTTACCCGGCCTTCATACGTCAAAGTGCAGGGCGTGGACAGACATGGCAACCCGGTAACAATCGAAGCGGAAGATCTTTTTGCCGTCTGTTTGCAGCACGAAATTGATCATTTAAATGGGGTGCTCTTCTTGGACCACGTCAGCACCTTGAAAAGGGCCATGTATAAAAAAAAGCTAAAAAAGATGCTCAAGAAGGGAGGACCCGTCACAAAATTATGAAAAACGGATCTTCCAAAGGCAATCTCCCCAAGCATCCGAGGATCATTTTCATGGGGACCCCCGATTTTGCCCTCCCTACCCTGAAGGCTCTGATTGAACATGGGGAAGAGGTTGTAACAGTCGTCACACAACCGGACAGGCCAAAAGGCCGGGGGAAAAAAATGACGGCCCCGCCGGTTAAGCAGTTGGCACTTGACAGCAAAATTGAGGTCTTGCAGCCGGAAAAGGTGGCTGATTCCCATTTTTGCGATATGATAGAAAAAAAAGAACCGGACCTTATCGTGGTGATAGCGTTCGGTCAGATCCTTAAGAAAAAATTACTCGACATTCCTAAATGGGGGGTCGTCAATATCCATGCATCACTTTTGCCTAAGTATCGCGGAGCGGCCCCCATACAGACCGCTATTCTAAATGATGACGACAAAACCGGTCTGACTGTCATGCGTATGGATGAAGGACTGGATACCGGCCCTATCCTTTTACAAGAAGAATGTGCCATACTTAAAGAAGAGACAGCCGGCCAACTTCATGACAGGCTCGCCCTCAAAGCGGGGGATTTCATGGTTAATTGGCTGAACCAAATGTCCAAAGAGCCCATGGAAGAAAAACCACAGGACCACTTAGCAGCAAGTTATGCTCCAAAGATAGAAAAGAGCATCTCCCTAATAGACTGGAAACAACCGGCTTCCAGAGTTTCAGCACTGATTCGGGCCCTCGATCCAAAACCGGGGGCCTTTACCATATGGCAAGACAAAAAGATAAAACTGTTTTCTTCAGGGATCGCGGATGACAGGCGCTCTGACATGATTCCTGGAAAGGTTGTGCGTCAAGGGGAAGAGGGTCTTGTTTTAGAGACCGGTCAGGGGGCCATAAAAGTCAGAGAATTACAATACCCTGGCAAAAAAAGACTACCCGTGAAGGATTTTTTACGGGGAACTTCGCTACCCGAAGGGACCATATTGGGTGGATAGGGGGCTTTATTCTATGGGGTGAACCACTCGTTGTCTTCGGCATCCAGAGGGCAAAAGGACAGGAAAACGGGACGGCAACCCGAACAATGGACGTTTGTGTTTTTATTGGTCCTTACTTGCGGGCTGCTCGTGGGGACGGCCGTTATTCTCTGGCTTATTCCCTATGTGGGCTTTGGTAACATCCATCCAAAGCTGCCTATCATCATGGCGATCATTTTTGCCTCGATTGTCCTGTTCTTAATCGGTGGTGGTCTTACACTGGTATTTACGATTCTCTGGGGGAAAAATCTTTTTTTTAATCGCAGGATCCGGGGAGTTATTATTCGGTTTCTTTTCCCTTTGCTCGTGTTCGTGGGAAAATGCGTCGGCATGGACAAGGATCAGGTAAGAAGGGCTTTTGTTGCCGTCAACAACCAGTTGGTACTCGCGGAGGTCAGGAACGTCAATCCTGACAAACTGCTTATTCTGCTTCCCCATTGTCTTCAAAATCATGAATGCGATGTCAAGGTTACCGGGAATGTGGACAACTGTAAAGCATGTGGAAAGTGCAAGATTCGCCATCTGGTGTCCCTTTCAAAAAAATATAACGTGCCCATGTCAGTCGCAACAGGCGGCACCCTTGCCAGGCGGATCGTGGTGGATAAAAAACCGAACATCATTATTGGTGTAGCATGTGAGAGGGACCTTACCTCCGGAATACAAGATAGCTATCCGATCCCTGTTTTTGGTATTTTCAATAATAGACCCAACGGACCATGTTATGATACGGATGTTGATCTTGAACTTGTTGAGAAGGGAATGATTGCCGTTTTGGGGAAACAAATTGGATACTCCAAGGAACCTGGCCCTGCTTGTATTGAACAAGCAGGCACATAAATTCATTACTGTCGATACCTGCCTTGATGAGATTTTCAGACAGAACCCCAATTTGAATCGCAGGGATAGGGCCTTCCTAGTCCACTTGGTTCAAGGTGTCTTGCGATGGCGGCGACGTCTCGACTGGATTATTGAGCAAAGTTCAGATTTCCCCATAAAAAAAATAACCCCACCTGTTTTAAATATCCTCAGACTTGCCCTATACCAGATATATTTTATGGATCGGGTGCCTGAATCCGCGGCCGTCAATGAGGCTGTGAACCAGGCAAAAAAAAATGGTGCCCGCTACATTGTCTCCTTCGTGAATGGCATACTCCGGAATATTTGCAAAAAGAAAGATGATGTCGATTTCCCGGATCCCGATGAAAATCCGGTTCTTTTCTTTTCGGTCTTTTATGCCTATCCTGAATGGTTGGTAGACAAATGGTTCAAAGAATGGGGGAGCGAATTTACTGAGGCGTTACTTTCGGCGGAGAATCGGGTGCCTGAGTTAACCATCAGGGTAA
This sequence comes from Desulfatiglandales bacterium, assembly GCA_030145585.1. Taxonomy (GTDB): domain Bacteria; phylum Desulfobacterota; class DSM-4660; order Desulfatiglandales; family HGW-15; genus JAQYVK01. The sequence goes on from JAQYVK010000105.1 coordinate 20,081, forward strand.
ATCGTCTAAGGCTTGGCCGGACAGCCTTGATAAAGCGTCTTTCAGAAGAGGGGGTCCATGGAAGGCGGACCGATTATTCCCCCGATGGCATCCTTCTCGAGAATTTCAAAGGAAGGGTCGATGAGTTAGAATCATTCAGGAAGGGCTTATTCCAAGTCCAGGATGAGGCAGCACAGATAACATCCCACATCCTCAACCCAAAGCCAGGGCAGATCATCCTTGATACCTGTGCCGGTCTGGGCGGCAAGTCAACCCATTTGGCTGAGCTCATGGCAGATAATGGTCAAGTCATGGCACTTGACATCAGCCTTAAAAGGCTGGTAAGTCTTGTGAAAAATTTAAAAAGACTCTCAATCAAGAGTATACAACCGATCGTAGCGGATGCATCCGGATCACTTTCTTCCCTCTTGCGATTAAAGTTCGACGGGATTGTGGTTGATGCCCCCTGTTCGGGACTGGGCGTTCTTTCCAGGCATCCGGATGGGAAATGGAACAGGACGGAGGAGGATGTCAGACGGTTGGCCATTGTGCAGGAGACGATCCTGAATGAAGCAGCTTCTCTTCTGAAAACCGGTGGCAAAATGCTTTATGTCACTTGCACGATTTCAAAAGAAGAAAATGAGGAGGTGGTCAAAAGGTGCCTGGCGGAAAACAGGGATCTCCAGCTAGAAAACATAAAAGATCATGCGCCCGAATGGGTCCATGATCTGGTTGACAATGAAGGTTTCTTACGGACCTTTCCCCATGAGCACCACATGGACGGTTTTTTTTCGGCTCTTTTTATTAAAAAAGAATAGAACTACAAAGAAGATAGAATACAGGAGCCAGGAGCCAGAAGAAAGAAAAGGCTGCCCTTCGGCTTGCTCAGGGTAAAAAGGCTGAAGTAAAAACAAAAAAAACAGAAGTCAGAATACGGAATCCAGAAGACAGACCGTTATAAGGGTAGAGCGAGGCGATATCCTTCAAGTGTTTGCGGTGAAATCTTTTTTGGACAAGCGTTATTCTATAAAGAGTTTAGGAGGGTTATATGGGAAAGATAGCGCCGTCAATTCTTTCAGCAGATTTTACAAGACTCGGAGAAGAGATTAAGGCAGTAGAGAAGGCGGGTGCCGATTACATCCACATCGATGTGATGGATGGTCACTTCGTACCGAACATCACGATTGGGCCG
>JAQYVK010000106.1 GCA_030145585.1 Desulfatiglandales bacterium
CTGAACAATGCTCCAGGTCGTGGAATAGGACCAAAGGAAAGCCCCCAGTTTTTCGTAGGATACCCCTTCAGGAGCCGGCAGTATTTCGTTTTCCTTTCGTGAGACGTATTCTCCATAGCCGCCAAAGGTCTGGTGCCCGGGCAGTCTCGTGTTAATGCATAAATTATCGTAATCACGTAAGCAGTTCTCGCATTGGCCGCAGGCTGGATGCACCATCCCAACCACGCGATCCCCTTCTTTAAAGCGGGTCACCTTTGATCCAATGGCTGCGACTTCGCCTACCGCATCTCTTCCCAATTGAAAAGGCATTGGAAAGGGATCTCGCCCCGGAGGTGCTTTTACTTTTCCGAGCCGGTATTTCAGATCAAATCCATTAACAGAAGTTGCCCTCACCTTGATAAGGACATCGTCTTCCCCTATTTCGGGCAGTGGTGCGTCAACATATTGCAACACCGATGCATCTCCATACTCGAAAATTCGCACGGCTTTCATGGACTTAGGCAGCATTATCGACCCACCTCCATTCATTTTGATCAGCAATTTTCTTGAGTTTTATTCGGTATTTTCTTTTTTTAAGGCCTATTCTAAGTGCATACACAACCTTTTCCACCTTGTCAAGGGACAAAAATAAAGTCCCTCTCCTAATAATACGACGGGCTAAATCTATTTTACTACCCTCATTTCAATAGGATACAACAGAAAACAGGAGACAGATTCCCATGAGAAATTTCCCGAATGAGTCTTAGATAAAAAAAATCCATCCTCAATAGGTAAAATAAAAAAAGAAATCATTAAAATTTAGGAAAATGGTTCGGCATTTAAATGGCATGTTTATTGTCTTATTGCCATCTTGCATATCTATTTAGTGCTTTACTTTGGAATAACAGGCAACAGCAAATAAGACGGGTACTCTTCATTATGGTAGATCTTGTGAACCGTCGTTTTGCTGCTACAGATGTGGTTTGGGATATACTCTACGTTGGTTGCACCGGCTACCCCGGTGGGTAGATCCAGACTCGTAACGTCCAGACAGATGCGATGCCCTTTTCTAAACAGATTTGCCGTGGACAGGATTTCGAGCGCGTACTCGTTTATCTCGCCTGGTACGACAGGTTTCCTGGCCTCCCTTGTTAGGGGATGCCAGGGTCTCCACGACTCCGACCTTGCCGGATCGAGGGCGCGATGGGAGGCCTTGAGCCAGCCTCTGGTCAATTCTCTCTCTTGAAGGTTGCCCGGTACGTTTGTCTCACCTTCCCTCGCGGTTCTCACGGAGACATCAGGACCCAGGTCCTTTAAGATGACTATCCAGTTTGTATCCTCCTGGTCGATGGATGCATACAGATAAAGGGAGCTTGGGCCTATGATGAGGATATCCTCGGGCAATGGGTCCGTCATGTACCTGAGCCTTTGTACTTTATTGGTATGCGTAGGAGGCATCTGGAGGAAGGCATCCGGCTCCTTGTAGTCTCCGCTGCTGGATATGGTAAAGGGTTCCGTTCTGAGTCGCTCCCAGCTATGGAGATAGAGCTTTGTCCACTCGGTTTCGGGGAGCGGCCAATCATCCGCATAACGCCATTTATTGGCCCCCATCACCCAGACTTTTACCGGAGGGCTATCCATGATGCCCGTATCGATACCTTTCAGCCAGTGATCATTCCACTGCAATATTTCGTTGTGAAAAGAGTGGAAGGGACGTTCCAGATGGGCGGGCCCAGGAAACATCAATTTCTTCGGAGCCTTTATCTCCCTGTACCATGTTTGGCATCCTTGTAAATGGGTTTTATAGGTATAGCCGTACCAACCTGATCCCGTATACGTCGGTACCTTTATCTTATCAAACGTCTTTTCGCTTTTTTCTACCGTCTCCTCTTTATCAAAGGGATCGATGAGAACATGAAAATAAGGCGGCAAGTGCTGACCCTTCATGGTCAGCACATTATAGATGTGCGGGTACATCTTGTAGTCCGGATTTTTCATTGCCTCTTCCCATTTTTTCTCCAAGTCGGGAGGGAGTTCCTCCGGTCTGCCCTTCTGTTGATGCATCACGGAAAAGTGACTGATAAGATACCTGAAGAGATGAATGACACCACCCGGATATTCATCCCGGAATCCTCCCAGTTCCCCGTAGGCTCCTCGGGAATCAAAGGGGAAGATAGCCTTTAGGTGTGGGGGCTGCTGTTTGGCCACGAAAAGTTGTTCGGCTCCAAAACCGGATATCCCGATCATCCCGACGTTTCCGTCACACCATGGCTGCTGGGCTATCCACTCGATCAAATCGTAGGAATCCCATTCTCGTGAACCCCCACCTTCTGATTTGCCGATTCCCCTTGGCGTACCAATCACATGAATATAGCCTCTCGAAACAAAGAATTTTGTATCCCCAGCTTCCAAAGGACCTGTCCAGAGGGAAGACCAGGCTGGTTGAGGAGGCAATGTCTCAGCCATCTCGGGTCCTTGGAAATCCTTATTGTATATGGCAAACGCTAAAAGGGCAGGGAATTTCTCCGGAGAATCAGGACGGTAGACATCCACACACACCTGGGTCCCGTCCCGCATAGGGACCATGACGTCCCGCTCTTGGACCATCTTTTCATGTATTGGATCCCGCTGATAATTGATCGGTGGCGAATCCGAGGGGTTGGAGAGTCTAAATTCCTGATCCATTTTTTCCTCCATTTTTATGGTAGACGCATGCGAACAAGGGTTGACAAGGGTACTGCAGGTTTTTTTCCAAAGTAGAAGCTATCGGCACAGATCGAATTCAAAATGTACTCTACGACTTCACAAAAAGTCAAGGCAGTTGCTGTATTGACAATCACCCGGCAGGGTCCTATGATAACTTCTTATAAATCGTTGGTTAAAAAAATTGTGAATGGAGGGAAAAATGATCCAGGTCACGGAAAATGTCTTTGTTGAAACAGGGCTCTTTGCCTGTAATCTTGGACTTATCACGACAAAAGAGGGAAATGTCCTGATTGACACACCTATGCGTCCCACGGATGCCTTGAATTGGCGAGACGAGGTCAACAAAAAAGGACAAGTAAGGTATCTGATCAATACCGAGGAACATCCTGACCATTCTCAGTGCAGTCACTTTTTTCCCGGCCTTTTTATTACCCATGAGGAAACCCGGAATAGTCTGGCAAAGGCGCCGGCAACTGAGGTATTGGAGAGAGTAAAACACATGGACCCAGAAGGATTGCCCTTGATGGAAGGATTCCAGTTGAGGCTTGCCGACATCACATTTACAGACACGTTAGATTTATTCCTGGGCGACCAAACCATTAAGTTGTTCCGCCTGCCGGGTCATTCACCGGGCGGGATCGGTGTATATATTCCCAAAGAGCGAGTCGTATTCACCACTGATATCGTATTTCACCGCAAAAAGAGCTGGCTGCATGAGTCAACCCCTTTTCAATGGCTCGAGTCCCTTAAGAATCTTGGTGAACTGGACGTCGACACTGTCGTCCCCGGTCATGGGGAGCTCTGCAAAAAAGATTAC